>JACMKK010000354.1 GCA_014380115.1 Luteimonas sp.
CGCAGCCGGGCTTCTGGCCGGTCGTCGCTTGTGACCAATTGGAGTGGCGGGCCACCTTGAGGAAGTCGATAGTCGGCAAGCCGCTGACAGCAGAACTTGCGGTGCCGATTTCAACGGAGTCAAGCCCATGCCGCTCTTCCGCGACACGGCCGCGTTCGGTTCCCGATACGAACAGGCATTCCCGATACTTTCCGCCGGCGAGATCGAACGGCTGTCGCACTTCGGTCGACCCGCCTACTACGCTCGCGACGAAGCACTTTTCGTCGCCGGGCAGGTCGGACCTGGCCTCGTGATCATCGTCAACGGCAGGGTGTCCGTCCGTCATCGAGATGCGCTGTCCAACGGTCGAGTGATTGCGCTGCAAGGACGCGGCGAGTTCATCGCAGAGGTCAGCGAGCTCACAGGCAAGCCGGCACTTATCGATGCCGTCGCAAACGACGACGTCGACGCCATCGTTATCCCGCCGTCGATGCTACGAACCGTGATCGTCGAGGAGGCGGAACTCGGCGAACGAATCATGCGAGCACTCATTCTCCGCCGCGTCGCGCTGATCGACTCGGCCATCGGCGGCGTGGTGGTTGCCGGGCCTGCCTCCTCGCCCGCCGTCATTCGACTGCAGACCTTCCTGGCGCGCAGCGGACAGCCGCATCATCACATCGACCCGGCCAGCGAGGAACGCGTCTGCCCATTTCTAGCGGAGTACGAAATCGGCCCGCGCGATGCCCTGGTGGTTTGCCTCGACGGAACCGTCTCGCACAATCCGTCGGACGCAGAGGTGGCTCGTCATCTGGGTCTCGTCGACAGCATTGAGCGTAATGAAATCTACGACATCGCGGTCATCGGGGCGGGTCCTGCCGGGCTCGCGACCGCCGTATACGCGGCATCGGAGGGCCTCCGCGTCATCGTGCTCGATTCGAGGTCCTACGGCGGGCAGGCGGCGGCCAGCGCAAGGATAGAGAACTACCTCGGCTTTCCGGGCGGGGTATCCGGTCGCGCGCTCGCCTCCAGTGCGTTTGTCCAGGCTCAAAAGTTTGGAGCCGAGATGCTGATCCCGGCCGCCGTGACAGATCTTCGAAGCCTGCGCCAGGACTTCGGCGGACAAATCCTTCTGACACTCGCAGACGGGAGACACATTCACTCAAGGACCGCAGTGCTCGCGACGGGAGCACGCTACCGCAGGCCGGCTGTTCCCGGTCTCTCCGACTACGAGGGGCGCGGCGTCTGGTACTGGGCGTCGCCGATCGAAGCGAGAGTCTGTCAAAAGCAGCGCGTGGCCATCGCGGGCGCAGGCAATTCTGCGGGGCAAGCCGCGGTCTTCCTCAGCCCCCACGTCGAGCACATCGTGATGCTGGTGCGCGGCCCCAGCTTGGCGACGTCGATGTCCAAGTACCTCATCGATCGCATCGCCTCCCGCCGAAACATCGAGCTACTGACCGATCAGGAAATTCGCTCCCTCGCGGGCGATGACGTGATCGGATTGAGTTCGATCACCTGGGCGGATCGGACGACCGGTCTTGTGGAGACGCGACCGCTGCGGAATCTCTTCCTGTTCATCGGAGCCGATCCTGAGGTCGTCGCCCTCGGAGCCTGCCCGATCGCCGTCGACGACGCGGGTTTCGTGCTGACGGGCGAGCGTCTCCTGCCGACGAAGGTCATTGAGTGGTCAAGGCCTCCCTTCGGCATGGAGACCAGCGTACCCGGTGTGTTCGCCGTCGGCGACGTGCGGTCAGGCTCGGTCAAGCGAGTGGGCAGCGCAATCGGCGAAGGTGCGGCAGCCGTTTCACAGATTCATCAGCTGCTCGCCGCGACTTCCTGAGCTCCCGGTACCGGTGCCAGACCGCCCCATCTTCGACTGAACGGTGGGCCTGTGGGCCGGCGGGCGCGCCTATCGGCTGTGCAGCATCTGTCAACAGCATCGCTCACTCGATGGAGTGAGTCATCGTGCCACGAATTGGGGTTTTGTCACATTGGTTGGCGGCCTAACGTTGCGACTCGGTTCTCGTTCACCTTCGCGGTGGACAAAGGCCCGAAGAAGTCCCAATTTAACCCCGTTGCTCTCAGGAGATTTTCGATGGCACACGCGAACCGAATCAGAATTTTGGTGCTGTACGACGATCCTTTCGCGCGTGCAGGCCTGTCGACCACCTTCGCAAGGTACCCCGACCTCGAGGTCGTCAACGCCGATGGAGACGCACTGCTTGCCTTGCCGACGCCGCGGCAGCTCGCCGGCGATGCTGTCGATGTCGTCGTAGCCGACTACGCCAACGGCGTGGAACTGGCGGCCCTAGGATCTCGGCAGATCTGGGTCGGTGAGCAATGCAGGATCATGATCGTCGCCTCCATCGACCGCGAGTGGGAGATCCGCCACGCGATGGCAAACGGCGTGCGCGGCTACGTGTTATTCGGTTGCCCTCTGGACGAGCTCGCATCGGGCGTTCGCGCCGTGCGCTGGGGTCAACGTCACTTAAGCACCAAGGTGGCGCAGAGACTGGCGGAGAGTCTGTCCGGCGAAACGTTGACCTGCCGCGAGGAAGAGGTGTTGCGGCTGGTCGTGGAAGGCATGGGCAACAAGGCGATTGCAAGGCGGCTGAACATCGCCGTCGGTACCGTGAAATCGCACTTGAAGGGGATATTCGACAAGCTGAACGTCGAAAGCCGCACGCAGGCGATCTGCGCTACGGAACGTCGAGGCCTGCTGAGCCCGCTCCCGCAACAGAGCCGTGCGGCACTGGATGGCGAAGTGAGCACTGTTTCGAACTCCCCCGTGGCGCGAGTGAACACGCAAGTCGAACGCGCGTCGGTTCCGCTTGGGTTGGTTCGAGTCTGAGTTCATCAACCCGAAGTCCTAGTTGTCGCCGCCCTGCGATGGACTAACCAGCGAAGACATCCTGGCCTTCGGCCCCGCTGCGCTTAGCGCAATGCGCATGGCGACTCCTCCACGACAAATCGTGGAGATATCTCATGCGACCGACGTGCTGGTCGAAACGCGCGAAAGACCAGTTGATTCATCTGGTCGGCGCACCATTCGCGACTGCCCCACTTGAGCGCTTTTGGACAGCTGAATCTCAAGTCGTCATGAAGCCTGCGGCTCACCCTTCAAGCCGTCTCGAAGCACGGGAGACGGCTAGGTGCTGAGCCTTCGCAACTCGCCCTGCGAGATGCCGCGCAGCGTTCGAGCGAGAAGCCACAGGATAACGACCGTCGCCAGCGCCAAAATGGTCGCGGCAGCCGCGTCAGTGGCCCACCCGGGTTTCGCCACAGTGAACTTCAGCGCTGCGATGGCACACGCTGCCAGCGGGAAGCTGACAGCCCACCAAGAGACCCGGAACGGGCAACAGCTTCCAAGGTGACGCAGCCTGGAGAGCAGGACCACTAACATGAACAGCGTCAGGACGTAGAGCGAAGAGGTGAACAGATCGAACTGGGCCGTCGTCGCCTGATAGCTCGACATGCCGACCGCGAACGGTGCCACAAGAACAAGTAGCGACGGCTCGAGCGACGACGGCATCGGCGCATCGAACACGAGCCGCGCAAATATCAATGTAAACAACGGAATCGCAAAGAATACTCCCACCGCGAACCCGATGACCATGAGCTCGTTGGTGTACGGCAGCGCCAAGTAGGGCAAGGCCAACGGAAGGTCCAGCATCCCCACAACCGGAAGGATCCACGCTGGCGTCGCGTGCGCAGTCTGATGCTGCCTTCCCAGCCAGCGACTGACGATGTACAGCGCGAGGATGACGATCCCGAAGGCGCCGATGGCCCAGAGCGTCCGTGCAAGTACCAAATTGAACGGGGCCAGCACGATCGGCAGCAACAGGAGGCTGACCCAGGCGGTCGCGAAGGTGTTGACGGCGATCGGATGCGCGAACTCTGCCTTCACCCGGTCCGGCGCGGTGACCACTTTCGTGGCGTACCCGATTGCCACCGCCACGAACGAGACCACAGCAATCCCTGCG
This sequence comes from Luteimonas sp., assembly GCA_014380115.1. Lineage (GTDB taxonomy): Bacteria > Pseudomonadota > Gammaproteobacteria > Xanthomonadales > Xanthomonadaceae > Luteimonas. Next base: position 3,960 of record JACMKK010000354.1, read on the forward strand.
ATCAGTTCCGCGATCCACGCGGGGGTGCCGTAGCGAACGTGCGCAAGGCCCCATGCGATGCTTAATCCGGTCAGCCCCATCACCGAGCCGAATAAGGCCACGGGCAGGTACTCGAAGTGGCTCGCTGCCTCGTTCGTTGCACTTTCCGTCATGTCGGCTCACCGGGGTTCAAAGTCGGCCAGTGTCCTGCCCGCGGGGCAGACCCGCCCAGCCGCGATGGTCGGAGGTTTGACTCGTCCTTCTGGCAGAAGGCGGCGTCGATCGAATTGGCGCGGCCGTTCGACATCGAGGTCAGCTGTCGATGATGCCGCGCTTGAGCGCTATCATCACTGCGTGTGTCCGGTCACGGGCCACGAGCTTGTTCATGATGTTCTTCATGTGGGACTTGACGGTCTCTTCCGTCACCTTGAGCTGGTCTGCCACCCGACGGTTAGAGTTTCCTGCAGCAACCAGCTTCAGCACATCGAGTTCCCGCGCAGACAGGGCATCATCGGTGACATGGGCCGCCAATTCCGCGGCCACCTCGCGAGGGATTCGGCGCTCGCCAGCGTGGACTGACCGGATTGCGGCCAGCAAATCGCTGCGGATCATGTTTTTGAGTAGGTACCCGCTGGCACCGGCCTGAAGGGAGCGCAGCGCCTGGATGTCGCCCCGATAGGTAGTGAGCATCACGATCCGTGCATCGGGCCATTCCGCGCGAATGGCAATGGTCGCCGTCACGCCGTCCATTTCCGGCATTTGCAAGTCCATCAGCACGATGTCGGGGCGGTGCCGACGGAAGCATTCGATCGCCTCCCGGCCGTTGCTGGCTTCAGCGGCCACCACCATGTCCTGCTCGCCCTTAATCACCGCCGCGATGCCCTCGCGCATCAACGGGTGGTCGTCGACGACGAGTATGCGGATGGGCCGATCGGCCGTGCCTGCCACGCTCATGCTTTCTCCCTAAGCCGCCTAGATACCCGATCCGCACCCGCTGGGGCGTCCGCCTTGATCACCAAGCCGCGCCAGATTGCCGTTGGTTGTCAAGGCCAATCCGCCCTTGAGTATTGCAGGCCGTCGCGAGCGAGGTCGGCGTGTGGGCGCTCTGTGCAGCGACGGCGAGATTCACTCTCATGACTCTTACCTCGGAACAACGAGCGAGACGCTATCTGCGCCGGGCTTGTCCTATCGTCCAAGAGAGGGCTTCCGCCATCGACTTTTCGGGAGTTCCTCGCCGTCAGGACGACTGCTAACCTGCCAGGAATGCAGAGACTTTTCTCGATGTTTCCCACGGGCCGACCCGGCGTCGCTTTGCTGCTGGTGCGGATCGCGTTGGGGCTGATGCTGATGGATGGCGTGTCAGTTCGGCTCCTGCAACTGGGATCGATCTGGTTCTTGGCGGCTCCCGCGTTGGTAGCCCTTTCGTTGGGTGTCGGATTTCTCACGCCGGTCGCGGCCGGACTCTGTATCCTTCTCGAGCTGACGACGCTCGTCACTGCCGGCGGGCCTATCGAGGCAGTCCACGTTTGTGCATTGCTCGACGCGGTCGCCATCGGACTTTTGGGGCCTGGTGCTTACTCCGTCGACGTCCGTCTGTTCGGCAGGCGTCTAGTCGTGCTCCCCTCCAGAAGGGACCCGTACGATCGCTGAACTGCTGCACCTACCGCTCGCGCCGATCAAGGTTCCATCGCACATCGAAATCCGTACGGGACGTCGATTCCGCATGGAGAACGTGTGGCACCCCGTGCACGTTCAGGCGGTGTCTATCACCCGCACAGCGAGCGCTTAGCGGTTTTAAGTTGCCATACAAGCTCCGCGCGGTCAAGGAATCCGGCAGGCAAGCGTCTGTGGCGGGAGGGCCGGGCTGCATACCCGGTGGGCGGCGCCATGTTTCGTAAGACAAATTCGACTCACATTCCTCTCAACCAACCCGGTCCCTCGAAATCCGAGGTACAACGTTTGCATCCCAGGCACGCCCAAGGCGTAAATCAATCCAATCGTCGTCTAAGACTCGGCAGCACGCACCTGCGACGCCAGCCGCCGACTTGTCAACTGGCTCCGACGCACTTCGCGCATTTCAAGTTAGCTGACGTGGCTACTTCGATAGCGCAAGCCCGAGAGCAGCGTTGCGCGACCTGCCGACTCGATGGCGTGCGCCCGCGCGTACGCTTCTGCATCGAGAAGCAGCAACGCCGAGCTGGTCTTCGACTTCGTGAAGTGCGGTCAGAATCTGCTCGTCATAGCTCGCAGTGTCCACATTCCATCGCGCGCTCGCGTTGTTCACCGCCGCGACGCGGCCACCACCGTCGAGCGGCGGCAGCGAGAGCACGGCGCCCAGGCGCGTGCCCACCACTTGAACAGGTCGCCGATGTCGGTCGATCTCTGGCCACCCGAGGTCGTCAGGGACACATAGCGAATCCAAGCGGCCTGCGCTACTCCCACACTCGCCTGCATCGCATGCTGGTCCCCCGACACGTCAGGGCGCGAGCACGCTGTCGGGAACGTTGGGCCGCACGACGCGCGCGACGTCAAGCTCGGCGACATGTCCGCCACGATGATGGCGTCGGTCAGCGCCGGCGTGTCGCGGTACGCGATCACCGTGTCGCGCTCGCCCTTGATACGGACCTTTGGGACTGTGGGCTCTAAAAGGCAACGATGTGAGCTGTTGCACAGCGCGGTCGTGACCTCGGCCAACGTGCACGACAAGCACCCGCTGCCCGACTTGTTGCATGGTGGCGAGAAGCAGCTGTACGGAAACAGTGCCTATGCCTCCGCAGCAGGCGCTGATCCACTCGAAGGCGCTCCAGGCCGAGGATCGCACTAATCAGCGCGTGCGGGAGGGCAGCGCGACCTTAAAGTCCCAGGTCGCTCAGTCCGGGGTGACCGTCCGGACGACGACCGAGCGGCCAGACGAACTTGCGCTCCGACTCGGCGATGCGCTGGTCATTGATGCTCGCGTGGCGCTGGACCATTAGGCCCGACGTGTCAAATTCCCAGTTCTCGTTGCCGTGGCTGCGGAACCAGTTCATTGAATCGTCATGCCACTCGTAAGCGAAGCGCACGGCGATTCGCGATTCGCCAAACGCCCACAGCTCTTTAATCAGCCTGTAAGCCAGTTCGCGTTGCCATTTGCGTTCCAGCATCGCGATCACCGCAGGGCGACCGGAGAGGAACTCGTTGCGGTTGCGCCAAGCGGTGTTTTCGCTGTAGGACTGCGCAACGCTTGCCGGCTCGCGGGTGTTCCACCGGTCTTCGGCGAGGCGCACCTTCTTTAAGGCGGACTCAAGAGAGAAGGGAGGCAGGGGTGGTCGCATTTCCATGGTGGTCTCCAAGCAGATTGGTAGTCATCCGAAGCCCCTGTTCAAGGGCCGGCATCAATTCTGATTCCCGCCGCCGCAACGACCACCCGCGTTGGATGCACGTTTCTTTGCCCTTTTCGGCTGGTCGCTCTGCCCGCTCTCCATGAACGGCTGCCGCTTCTCGCGTGCGCCCCCCATTTAGTGCACGCACCCTTGGGAGCCCGGAGCAGCGTAAACGGAGGGCAAGTTCAATGGCCGGCTATCTGAGTGATGGTTTGCAGCCTTGTAGGCCCGGGCTTAGCGGCGGCCGGCCGGCGTTAGGAGGGAACTGCGATTTGAGGCGACGCTCTGAGACGCTGCGTCGCGGCCAGCGTCTCGCTGCCGCGCGGAGACTATGCGCGGGGGCATTGTTAGTCAGCGTCGAGCAGCAACGTGTACGACCGATCGCTACCCGGTTTGGTAGGGACGTCGCCGTAGTTCATCGAGGCTGGCGTCGGCGCCTAGTCGACGACGATCGTCTACGAGACGCAGGGCGAGCACTTGTCGACTACCTTAGATCTCGCGGACCGCGTCGGCTCGCCTGCGACCTCGGCGCCAAAGGCAAGCATGAATGGTTGTTTCGCCTGGAGCACTTTCCAGCGGAGGCATCGAGTGCTCAAGTCCCAGAGAAAACTTTGTGCAGTTCCGCTTCGCCTACCGCATCAAGTGGAGCGCGCCGGCTGTACCTCCAAAGGGGTTAGCCAAACGCATGTCTCCAGTGTGTGCAGGCCGGGCGCTGCGGCTCCTAAGCTTTCGGCTTCACTTACCTGCAAAGGACCGACCCTATGAACCCGCTCACTTCATCACCCACCGTCGCCACTGCACTCGCCGCTGCAATGCGGGCGCTCGGCCTATCAGCCGCGCTCGCCATGTTGTGCAACACCGGCGCATGGGCGGCTGACGCCGCCTCTGGCGCCTCTACTAAGCCCACGGTCGTCCTGGTGCATGGCGCGTTCGCGGAGTCGTCAAGCTGGGACGGCGTTGCGTCCCGACTAATGGCGAGGGGCTACACCGTGGTCGCGGCCGCTAACCCGTTGCGCGGCGTTCAAAGCGATGCTAAGTATGTCGCCAGCGTGGTCGATTCGATCCCCGGCCGAGTCGTACTTGTCGGCCACTCGTACGGCGGACAGGTCATCACCAATGTGACCGGGACCAAAGACAACGTCAAGGCTCTCGTATACGTTGCCGGCTTCGCACCGGAGGCCGGCGAGAGCGCAGAAGCACTGGCGGGCAAGTTCCCCGGCAGCACGCTGGGCCCGACGTTGGCACCGCCGGTCCCGCTGTCCGACGGCGGCAGTGACCTTTACATCGACCAGGCCAAGTTCCACGCGCAGTTCGCCGCCGATCTCCCGCGGTCGCAAACGGTGCTGATGGCTGCCGGGCAGCGTCCAATCACGCTATCGGCGCTCAAGGAGGTATCGGGCGCGCCCGCTTGGAAAACCATTCCATCGTGGTTCATCTACGGCAACCGGGACAAGAACATCCCGCCGGCGCTGCAACCGTTCATGGCCAAGCGCGCCGCGGCGAAAAAGAGCGTCGAGGTTCCGGGTGCATCGCACGTCGTGATGACCTCCCATCCGGCGGTCGTCGCGAAGCTCATCGAAGAGGCGGCCCGCGCCGCCGACCAGTGAGCCGCCATGAGCCGTGTCTTTGCCGACATTGCCTTCACGCCGTAGGTTCGCACCGCGCAGACGCTGTATGGCAGCCGCGAAGCGGACCGAGGACTGGAGGCAACCGGTGACCGCCAAGATCAGATCACCGAGTTCGAACGTGACTTTATCGCGCAGTGCGACGGCTTTTACATGGCCTCGGTCGGCGAGACCGGGTGGCCCTACGTCCAGTTCCGTGGGGCCGCCTTGGTTCTTCAGGGTCATCGATTCGAAGACCCTCGGCTTCGCCGACTTCCTCGGCAACGTGCAGTACTTGAGCGTCGGCAACATCAGCGCCGATTATCGAGTCGTCCTTTTCTTGATGAACTACGCCCAGCGGCGGCATCTAAAGGTCTGCGGCCGGGCGGGTGTGGCCGAGCCTGCCGTCGACGCACGGTTCGATCCGGGTCGCGCCTTCGTAATCCCTTGCGACGCCAAGGGCCGCGTAAACAGCGCTAGGCAGATCTATCCGCGTGGGCTACCTCTACGCGCGCGCTCTGATTGGGCGCAAGTTCGCCGCGCCGGTCACGGTGTGTGTCCATCGTCGGCAGGTGTGCCAGGAGGCCTCGTGAACATGTTCGCTGCAAATCAAAGATCGTCCGCGGCCCTCGCGGACTCACTTGCAGATGACCTATCTGCACAAACAGGCCCAGGTGCACCGGTAGCCGGTGCGCGAGAGGGTTGGTCACAGCTGAGGTCGATGAAAAGCGCATTCCTTCCAACTGGCGGAATCCTCGCTGGCGATTGCGTCGCCCACATCATGCGCAGAGGGTTCGACCAGCCTATCTCCACCCTGGCTCGGTGGATCGTCAACCGCGATGTCGTCGCGTTCGAAGAGCGGGGTGAACTTTGGGTGCCGATGTTCCAGTTCAACCCGGATCTGCAGGTCCGGCCCGGCGTCCGGAAGGTGATCGAGGAGCTTCGCGGCGTGTTCGACGAGTGGGAGCTTGTCGACTGGTTCGCGCGCCCGAACTCGTCGTTGTGTGGCGAGAACCCCGCAAGCGTGGTGCTGTGCAACGAGCGCGCGGTGCTTGAGGCTGCGATGGTCGATCGCTTCATCGCTACCGGCTGAGCCCGCCGATACGGGCGCGCAACGATCCCCGTCACGCCACCCCGCGTGCGCCTTTGGAGGCATGGATTCGCTGCACCTTCCGGTGTTTCGTCGCTGGGTGGTCAACGGCACCATCGCTCGACAACGAGGAACACATGGCTGACGACAACTTCATCCCTAACGCGATGTCCAGGCGCGACGTCCTTGCCCGAGGATCGTTGATGGCGGCAACTGCCGCGGTGCCGTCGTTCGCACTCTCAGCGCCGGGCACACCTTCCGCCACCACTTCTTTTAACCACCGCAAAGGAACCTACACCATGGGCACGGTCACCACCAAAGACGGCACCGAGATTTACTACAAGGACTGGGGCAGCGGGCAACCGGTCGTCTTCAGCCACGGCTGGCCGCTCACCGCGGATGCCTTCGAAGACCAGATGTTCTTCCTGGCGCAACGCGGCTACCGCTGCATCGCCGCCGACCGTCGCGGTCACGGCCGGTCCAGCCAGCCCTGGCACGGCAACGACCTCGACACCTACGCCGACGATCTCGCCACCCTCGTCCAGAAGCTCGATCTGCAAAAAGTCATTCACATCGGCCATTCGACGGGCGGCGGCGAGGTCGCTCGCTACATCGGTCGGCATGGCAACAGCCGAGTCGCCAAGGCCGTGCTCATAGGTGCCATTCCGCCGCTGATGCTGAAGACGACCGCCAACCCGGGCGGCGTGCCGATGGAGGAGTTCGACAAGATCCGATCCGCGGTGCTGACCGACCGGTCCCAGTTCTGGAAGGACCTAAGCTTGCCGTTCTACGGCTACAACCGGGCCAAGACAAAGGTCTCTGAAGGTGTACGCGAAGCGTTCTGGATGCAAAGCATGATGGCCGGCTTTCCCGCCTGCTACTTCTGCATCAAGGCATTCTCGGAGACCGACCTGACCGAGGATCTGAAGCGAATCGAGGTGCCGACACTTGTGCTGCATGGCGACGACGACCAGATCGTCCCGATCGCCAATTCGGCGCTGCTCTCGGCCAAGATCATCAAGAAGGCTACGCTCAAGGTCTATGAAGGTGGGTCGCACGGCATGTGCACGACTATGAAGGATCGGGTCAACGAAGAACTGCTCGCCTTCATTAAGGGCTGACGATCGACCATGAGTTCCCGAGACATGGCGCGTGCTGCGCCTCGGGCCGACCACATTGGAGTCAATCCATGCTCAAAGCCAACGACACGTTGTTCGACGCCTCGGACCACCGCCTGGGCAACCTTGATGCGCCGCTCTGGCTTCTTGAGTACGGCGACTACGAGGGCCCGTTCTATATCCAGGCCGAGCCCCTCACACGGCATCTCGCGAAGACTTACGGAGGCCGCATGACGTTCGCTTTCAGACACTTTACCCAGGCGGAAATCCATCCTCATGCCGAGTTGGCCGAGTTGGCCGAGTTGGCCGCAGAAGCGGCGGAAGCTGCTGCAGCGCAAAGCAGGTTCTGGCCGATGCACGCGAGGCTGTTCGATCGGCCGCACCGTCTCGAACCGTCCGTTTTCGCGGGCTGCGCCGCATCCATCGGCCTCGACATGCTCCGGTTTGCCGGCGATCTGGGTGACCGGGTTCATACCGGGCCTGTCCAGTCGCATCGCCTTGCGGGCGAGCGCATGGGGGTTCGCGCAACCCAGACGTGCTTCCTGAGCGGCTCGATTGTCGACATATCGTTCGGGCTGCAGCACCTCGAGGCAGCGATCCAGCGTGAGCTGGTGCAGGCATGAGCGCTAGCCGTCCGAAGGGCAGCACGATCGACGTGGACACGGCGCAGGGCACGTTCCAGGCCTACATCGCGCGACCGGCGGTGTTCCCTGCGCCGGCCATCGTCGTCGTTCAGGAAATCTTCGGCGTGAACGCCGACCTGCGCGACACCTGTGACGAACTGGCCCGGCAAGGCTACCTTGCGCTGAGCCCCGACCTGTTTTGGCGCATGGAGCCAGGCGTGGACATGTCGGACCAGACCGAAGCTGAGTGGAAGAAGGGCTTTGCGCTCTACCAGGCTTTCGACTACGACGCCGGCGTCGCCGACATCGCCGCGACGATGCAGGTGGCGCGCACGATGTCGGGCGCGAGCGGGAAGGTCGGCCTGATGGGCTATTGCCTCGGCGGCCTGATGTCGTTCATCGTGAGTCTTCGAAGCGGAGCCGACGCCTCGGTCGTCTACTACGGCGGCGGCATGGAGAAGCACCTGCATGAAGTGCACAAGCTCGATAACCCGCTGCTGATCCATCTGGCTGAAGAGGACGAGTTCATTCCCATCGACACCCAGCACGCCATCATTCACGCGCTCGAGGGCTACGCGGATGCTAAGGTATTCACCTATCCGGGTCGCAGTCACGCCTTCGCCCGTCACCGGGGCAAGCACTACAACAAAGAGGCCGCCGAACTGGCTAACCGCAGGACGGCGACGTTCCTCGAGACGCACCTGCGCTAGATCGTAAGCATCGAGGGCGATCCAGATACATCATCTTCGGTGTCTCCATCACTGGCGCGGCATAGGCCATTGCAGCTGCTGGCGTGTCTGGCGGCAAGTCGGCCCGCGCGGAAACCGGGAGTCACAACATGCTGCAAGCGCTCGGCACCGCGGGTCAGTTTCGCGCCGACGCATGCGGGCAATGTTTACCGCGTCATCGTTACGCAAATGCGCAGGGCTAGTTTTGCTAAACAGCTACCTGATCCAGGACATCGCCAAAGCATCCTTGCTGAGCTCAATGCGGCGTGCTGGTACCAGTAGTTCCTTTTGGCCGAGCTGGGACGCGTGGGCTTGGGCGCGAACTGGCGCGCGAGATCGCGAGGAGCTTCACGCATGGCTCGCGAAGCGCGGTTCAGCACTATTCGCCATGCAGATGCTAAGTCGCTCAAATTGCCTCTTCGACCTGGCGTCCAGGCCATGATTCAGCCGATGGCGCTGGCTGCACATGGCAGTTGTGCAACGCCGTCAAGCCGACCGTCTGTTTTGCATGCGCGCGGTGGACCAAACGGCGACCCGAGGCACCATCTGTTGACGCTTTAGGTGGATGGCGAGCTTGTCCTTGTTCCCTACATTGCGATAAGTGGTTTGGCGGCGTCAGCAAACGGCGCTGCGGGCATCCCGCTGCGGGGCCTCACCGTCGGTGCGACGCTGGTTCTGATCGACGGCTATCGGATGGCGCCCTATTCAATAGGCGACGATGCCTAGCGTTCCTTCGTAGATCTCTCCACCCTGCCGCTGGACGCCATCGAGCGCATCGAAATCCTCAAGGACGGCGCGTCAGCGATCTACGGCTCCGATGCGATCGCCGGTGTGGGTCAATACGCTCGCCAGCGGCCCGTGGTCGGTGACAGGTACGCTCAACCACGTTGGTTCTTTTGACCTGACCGATCCTTCGCTGGGCGTCAATAACTGCGTAGACGGCCTGGGCATCGGCAGCGCCGCAGCGGTGCATGCAGTTCAACTTGGCAACGGCATCGTGCCTGACGCGCTGAGTTGCAGGGTCGCGTCGTTAACTACCCCGGATCTGTTCGCCAGTTGTACCTTCAATAGGCAACTGAGCATGCAGTGGGCGGTACTCAATGCCCTTAACGCCGGTGCGCCGGCGGACCGGGGCACGTATATGCCGGGAGCGGCAAGCCGTTCAACCCCACGCTTCATACGCGCGCGCCATCGGCCGCTACTTTACCGTCAAGGCGACCTATGCCTCCTGATGATGACGTCCTAAACCCGATACTGACGATAGGAACGGAGCCAGCGCCGAAGTGAACCTATCCCAAGGTAGACAGTCACGGCTGTTCCGACGCGGCGCGCAGGCATGAGCGAGGGCATCGACTGCGGCTGCCGGTGCAGACGGACTCGCCATGGCCGATAAAAGACGTTCGGACGGCGCGTCCGTTGCCAGCCACAATCACGCTGGAAACCACAGGCCTGATTCGCGTCGTTCCAGCGCGCGATAGCGTTCCATGGCGTTGGGAGGGAGGTGTCATGGAAGAAGCAATTCGCACCTGCGTAGCCGGTCGTACGCCTGGTCCCGTATTAAGGAAGCTACTCTGGTCGCATCTGGGCCTCGGGTTGCTCATGCTCGTGTCTCCGCACGCCCGAGCGACCGATGCAGGTCCGTCGGTTCAGGACTTCATCCATGCGACATGGACTGCAAGAGATGGTGTCCTGCCCGACACTTGGGCTATCGCGCAGACGGGCGATGGTTGGCTGTGGTTCGCGGGTCCAAACGGCCTGACCCGGTTTGATGGACTGAGCTTTGAGAAGGTCGAGGTCGTCACCCCTGGCTCAAAGCTTTCAAATAGCATCCGCACGCTCTACGCGACGCACTCCGGCTCGCTCCTGATCGGTCACCAGGCGGGGGGCGTGAGTATCCTCGAGGGAGGCAAGTTAACGCACTTCGATACCGAGCAAACACGCCGCGCCGACGGCGTTGTTACCTTCGCTCAGGGGCCGGACGGTGTGATCTGGGCGGCTGCTACGAATGGCTTGATGCGATTCGACGGCAAGTTGTGGCAGGCCATCGGGAGCGAGTGGAACATTCCGGTCGGGCGTGCCAGCGCAGCATTGGTAGATGCCCACGGCACGCTCTGGGTGACCACGGAAAACGAGGTCTGGCGACTGCCGCGCAACGGTGCGCGTTTCGAGCGGCTGGTCACGGTCTGTCAAGAACCCGCGGAGGTCATCCAGTCGCCCGACGGGCGAAGTTGGAATGTTTGCACAAATGGTGCACACCTCCTTCCAGGACAAGGCGACCCGATTCTGCGTGACCCTTCGGTCAATTGGCGAATGTCCTATGCGGCGCTATTCGACCAACACGGCAACTACTGGTCGGCTTGGCCCTTCACAGGAGCCGTGCGCTCGCCGGAACCCAGCGTGCGCAACGTCAGCTCTCTTGGCAATGTGAAGACGATGCTGCAAGACAGAGATGGAAGCATTTGGGTGGGAGACCAGAATGCGGTCATTCATCGTTTGCGCCGACCACCGATCGCGAGAATTCCAACCTCGCCACGGGATGCGTTCGGTGGCACGCCTTGGACAAGCTTTGCTGCAGACAGGAGCGGCAACATTTGGATGGCCCTGTCCGGCAGTGGCCGGGGAACTACTGATCTTGACGGGGTGTGGAAGCTGAGCAGTGGCCGCATTCAACGAGTTCAAGCGGGTTTGATCAGGTCCGCAACGGCCGTCGCGCGGGACCGGGACGATCGGATCTGGATCGGCGGGCGCCAGGGCTTGTGGCGTCTCGAGGGCGGCGAACGCTTCGTGAGGGCAATCGACTTGCCCGACATCGCGCTTGGGCAATACGTCCTCGCCATCACCTTTGACTGTGCGCAAGGCGTCTGGGCATCGATCAGCGGCACTGGGCTGCAGCGCTACGACGGCGCAAAGTGGCATCGGAATGGCAACGTGGAAGAACTGCCTGCGGCCGCGCCAAGGGGACAGACCTGTGACTCGGCGGGACGCCTGTGGCTCGGCTATGGCGACGGCACGTTGGCCCGGGTCGGTGACGGCCGAGCAACGATTTTCTCAGGGCTCCAGGGGTTGCAGGTTGGACCCATCTCTGCGATTAGCGCCGCCCGCTCGGTCCTCGTCGCGGGCGAGCGTGGCCTCGCGGTTCTCGTCGACGGCAAGTTTCACACGCTGCGCGCGGGCATTCCCGCGTTTGAAGGCGTGACCGGCATCATCGAGTCTCGAAACGGCGATGTCTGGCTGCATGGTGGGGCGGGGCTTGCGCACATCAAGGCCGGAGAAATCGAGCGCGCCGTTTCTTCTTCGACATTTGAGGTACCCGTGGAATTGTTCGACGGGAGCGACGGTTTCCCGATGCCCGCGTTCACGCCAGTGGGCTTGCAATTCACGTCACCGGTCGAAGCTGACGATGGGCGCATCTGGTTCGCAGGCGCGGGCGGCATCGCATCGATCCATCCGTCGCAGGCACGGCTCCAGACCACGCCGGGACCACTCGTGATTCGTTCGCTGACCGCAAGTGGCCATTCATTCGATCTTGTTCCCGGCATGACGTTGCCAAAGGGCACCCGCAACCTCGAGATCGCCTACACCGCACTGAACTACTCCCACCCGGATCGCATGCGGTTCCGCTACCGGCTCGATGGCTTAGACACGGCGTGGGTGATTGCCGGCACGCGGCGCCAAGCTTTGTATACCAACCTGGGGCCGGGGAGCTACAGTTTCCGCGTGAACGTGACGCTCGAGAACGGCCAGTGGAGCGACAGTTCTAGTTCTCTGGTCTTCATGATTCCACCGACCTTCGTGCAATCGCGCGTCTTCCTCGCACTGTGCGTTGCGGCGGGGCTCGGTCTGACGTTTTTGCTCTACCGCGTGCGCGTGAGGCAACTGACGGCACGCGAGCGGCTGCGGATGGAAGAGCGAATGGCGGAGCGCGTGCGCATCGCCCGTGAACTGCATGACACACTGCTGCAGGGCACCCAATCTCTGATACTGACCGTTCAAACGGCTGCAGGAGCAATTCCCGAGAAGGATCCGATCCGACAAAAGCTGGACTTGGCGCTGGACCGCGCCGACGCGGTGATGGCCGAAGGGCGCGATCGCATCCAGGACCTGCGCGTCACGGCAGACGCGCACACGGATTTGCTAGCTTCGATAGCCGATGTCGGCAGCGTGCTGGCGTCAGGAACCAGGACGACGTTCAACGTGCAGGTCGAAGGTGCACCACGCGAACTAACGCATGCGGTGCGAAGCGAGGCTTACCGAATTGGCCGGGAGGCTCTGCTGAACGCATTCAGGCACGCCGAGGCTCGCGCGATCGAGGTGCAAGTTATCTACGGGGATCAAGACTTTAGGCTTCGGGTTCGCGACGACGGTCAAGGTATCGGCTCAGCCGCGCTAGAGGCAGGTGCAAAACCGGGCCATTGGGGCCTAAGGGGCATGCGCGAACGTGCCCAAACAATCGGCGCCAGCATCGACGTTTGGACACGGCCGCAGGCCGGCACGGAGATTGAGCTGATCGTGCCCGCTAAGGCCGCTTACGGCCCTTTGTCACCCCATCGACCATGGTGGCGGGCGTGGCGATCCAAATCAGCACGCCGCTGAGGGCTGCCAGCGCGTGCTGTTGTAGGCGCGGGCAAGGCCAGCGCTCATGCGCTCATGCGCGGGATCGCGGCTTCGCGGGGAAACTCACTGAGTTACCCGCGCAGCTTTCCGGCGATCGACGCCACGTGCTTGCCTTGAAAGCGGGCCATGCCGAGTTCCTGTGTGCTGGGGCTGCGCTCACCTTGCCCGCCAGCGATCGTGGCCGCGCCGTAGGGGCTGCCGCCTTTGATCTCGTCGAGCCCCATCTGGCGCTGCTCGCTGTACGGCAAGCCCACCACCAACATGCCCAGGTGAAGCAATGTCGGATGGAAAGTGAGAATGGTGCTTTCCTGGCCGCCAGGCTGTGTAGCGCTCGAGGTGAACACGCTACCCACCTTCCCGACAAGCGCACCGCTCATCCAAAGCGCACCCGTCTGGTCCAGAAAGTTGCGCATCTGCGCGCTCATGTTCCCGTAGCGCGTCGGCGTGCCGAAGATGATGGGCGTCGTACAGCCCCAATTCGGCGGGCGAAGCCACCGGCGCCGGCTGCCCCAACCTTCCGCCGGCCTGGCGCACGGCATCGTCCGACATCAGCTCGGGTACCCGCTTGATCACGACCTCGCAGCCTGCGACTTCGCGTGCGCCATCTGCCTCGGCTTGCGCCATGCTTTCTACATGGCCGTATAGGCTGTGATACAGGACGAGGATGTTGATCATGATGTTCGATCCTTCAGGTTGAGTAGAGCTGAATGGGGTGCCAAGCGTGCGCCACTGCGAGTTGCCGCACCTGCCTCCGGCGCCTTATCGACGGCTCGCCCAAACGGGTGATGTACAGGTTTGTCTTGCGCTTCGATTGCACGTCCGAAAAGTAGGAGTTCAGACTTGCGCCATTCCTCCATCGACGAACAGCTCGATGCCGGTGACGAAGCTGCTGTAGTCGGATGCGAGGAACACCACCGCCTTGGCCACGTCGTCGGGGGTGCCGACACGCCCCATCGGAATGCCTTGAAGCTGCGCGTCGATGAATCCTTGCACCTGCTGCTGCGTCAGGCCGAGCAGTGCATAGCCAGGCGTCGGCACGACGCCCGGGCTCACGGCATTCACGCGGATGCCGCTGCCTTTGAGATCGAGCGCCCAGTTGCGCGCGAAGCTGCGCACGGCGGCCTTGGTAGCGTTGTAGACGCTGAACGCCGAGTTGCCGACCCTCGAGGCGGTAGAGGCGGTTAGAACGATGGCAACTCCGCTCCGCATGAGCGGCAGCGCCTACTGCAACGTGAAGAGCAGGTCGCGCACGTTATTGTTGAATAGCAGCCTTCGCAACCCGCAGCCACCGAGGCGCGGTTCGCCGGATGTCCCTGCGCGGGCGCATCCGGCGCAGCCTGGGTGAATGCGGGCCCGGGCGCCGTGATCACCGTGACGGCCAGCGCAGCCAGGCCGTGGCGAAGTAGGGGAGCACGGGCCGCCACTAGGTAGGGCGAAATGTGTTCATCCGCCCTCTCCTCGTTTCTCAATCGGACGCTCTGTCCTCGTCGCGGACTTGATGCGGTCGTCCGGATCGCCGCAGAACGGCTCGTGCAGGGCGTGGCGCCTAGCCAGCCATCGGTCCGCCGCGATGTAGCCTAGCGTCATCGCAACCACGAGCAATGCACCCGCAAACATCGTAGGCGCCGGTGACGGGATGGCGAGCAGACGGCAAAGCGCGCCGATGACCAGACCGAGTGCAAGGCCCAGCGCCACCTTCAGGCGCTGCACGGAGTTAACCGGAACCGAGGTCACGGCGCACCTCGCATTACTGCGCCCATGCCCATAAAGCCAACCGTCATGGCTGCCACGAGCAATGCACCCACGAACCGCGGCGGCGCGGGCAGGGGCAGATCGAACCAGCGGCAGCCGAGGCCGATCGCCAGCCCCAACCCGATCGCCAGGGCGAGGTCGGTCATGGCGTTGCTCCTTGGCTCGAATGGGTAGCGACGAAGTGCTGCCTGCGCGACGACGCCGGCGACGGCAGACCCTCTTCAAGCAATGCGACAGCTTTGGGCATGTGAGCTCCTGAAGGCGAGAGGAACGGCGGCCAGTGCCGAGAAGGTATTCTTTCCACGCGCCGCTCGCGAACGCCGCACCCCTTGCGTAGGGACCAGCCTGACCCCAATGGCAGATGCGGGCTAGCGTGATCGCCTCGACGATCGGTCACCAAATCGGTCACATTCCACTGCGATGAACAACCCCGACTCGTGCTACTCATGCGAAGGCTTAATGCCGCAAGTGACGAGGCACGTAAAGCTCTGGAGCGGTGTACGGCGATGTGTCCACCGGGACGACGCGGACTCGTCCGATTTGGTCTGCTGCCAGCTGACCGAACACCCGACCCGCGTCGTCGAACCGCCCGCCTTCTTCGCTTGCCGCCGAGACGTTCAGGCGCAGGTCTTGCACAGAGCGACGGTCGACAGAGAAGAGAACTCCGGACGCGGTGAAAATGGAATCGCGCGTCATTGCATTGCGGTGCCACGCCAGTGCATCCACGCCCCTCGGCAGCTTCCTACACGGGAAGTGACCACCTTCCGGGCGCGAGATTCGGGTGTCGGCGGGGACGTGGCGCTCTATCGGGCGCAACGCGCACTGACGCTGACGCGCCAGGGCCTCGCGCAGGCCACGCAGGTGCCGGTCGTGGCCGCCGGTGGCAAGGTACTCGGCGATCGCCAGTTTTGGCGACAGAGAGGTCAATCGATACGTTCAACTCTGGTAGTTTCTAGATCTATTTGGATCGGAGTGCCCGATCCACACTGCCGGCCATGACACTTGCCCGTTGCCTGGCTTATCCACGCGCCGTGCTGTGGAGCTTCTTCGGAATCCGCCGCGGTGCCGCTGCGCGCGAGGAGATCACGACGCTGCATCCGGCGGGGCTGATCGCTACCGGCGTCGCGCTGGCAGCCGGTCTGGTGCTGCTGCTTGTCTCGGTGGCACGTGCCATGGTCGCGTGGCTGGGGACATGAAGGCGATGGCAAAGCGGGCAGCGCTCGCCGGCCTCCTGGCTGCGTGCGCCTGCGGCGCTGCGATGGGGGCGGACGCCGCGCCCC
>JACMKK010000355.1 GCA_014380115.1 Luteimonas sp.
CGCGCTCGCCGGCTGCGTGTTGCGGAAGCCGATCGCCAAGCCCTCGGGCGTGGCCAGGATCCAGGCCTCCGTCGGCTGCGGTGCCGGTTCGCGGCTGAGCGGCTGCGTGAGCCGGAAATCGGTGACGTGCTGCGCGCCCTGCCATTCGGCGGCGTCGATGCGGCCGTCGACTTCGATGGCGATCGCCGGTGCGGACATGGCCGAGAGGATGGCGGCGGTGATGGGCGCGCGCATGGGCGGTCCGCGGTTGGGGTGCGCGCAGCCTGGGGCAATAGCGATGCGCTATCGCCTGTCGTTAGTCATGGGAGCCTCTGGGGATCTCCCGCGTATCGAGGTTGTCCGGTGCCGCGTGTCGCCATCGGACAAATGCGGCACATGCGGCACATGGGCTAGCGTTTCGGCTGCAGCATCGTCCCGGTGCAATTCTTGGCGCCGCATTTGCATGCCCACAGCTTCTTGAGCTTGGCCGTGTGCGCCTCGTCGAGCGTGATGCCGTAGTTGTAGGTCAGTTCTTCGCCCGGCTTGATCGTGCGGATCGCCTCGATGAAGACCTTGTCCTTGTGGCGCTTGCCCTTGTCGTTCTCCTCGATCACCGCCTCGCAGTTGGGCTTGCAGCTGTGGTTGATCCAGCGCGCCACGTTGCCGCCGACATTGGCGTCGACCACGTAATCGTCGTTGAGCGTGAACAGGAAGGTGTGCCCATCCTCGTCGACCTCGCCGTATTCCTCGTCGACCTCGTCGTGCGTGCGCAGCGTGCCCTTGTAACGCACGATGCGTTCGCCCTTGTCGATGGTTTCGGTGGCGAACACGCCATTGCCGTGGATTTCGGATTGGCGGGCGGCGATCTTCTTGCGCGACATCGATTTCTATCCGGGTGCGGGGACGGGCATTGTGTCCGAATGCGGCGGAACAGGCTACGACCGCTGGCCTGTCCACGCCGCTTCCGGCGTATCCAGTCGCATCGTCCAAGCAGCGATCGCCATGCAGCACGTCTCCCCTTTCGTCCTCGTCGTCGCCATCGCCATCGCTTCGACCGGCTGCAGCCAGACGCCGCCTATCGCCGCGGCATCGGGCGATGTCTTCACTGCGGCCGCGACTCCCTCGTCGGATGCCGAGCTGCTGGCGCGCGGCGAGTACCTGGTCCGCATTACCGGTTGCAACGACTGCCACACCGTCGGTTACGCCGAGCGGCAGGGCGAGGTCGACAAGGCCGAATGGCTGAAGGGTTCACCGCTGGGCTATCGCGGCCCCTGGGGCACGACCTACGCAGCAAACCTGCGCAGCCGCCTCGCCGACATGGACGAGGCACAGTGGCTGGACTACAGCGCGAAACTGCGAACCCGGCCGCTCATGCCGGACTTCGCGGTGCGCGCCATGAGCGAGGAAGACCGCCGCGCGCTGTACCGCTTCATCCGCTCGCTCGGCCCCGGCGGCAGCGAGGCGCCTGCCTATCTGCCGCCCGGGAAGAAGCCTCCGCTTCCCTATCTGGAACTGCTGCTGCCCCCGATCGCACCGACCGCCCCGTCAGCGCTCAGCTGAATCGCCCAGAAGCCGCGCTTGGCCCGGGCCGGCTGAATCAGTACAATTTCAGTCCTCATTAGAGGACAAGCCAGAAATCGGGTGCAGAAGACCCGGTTTCGAGCCACATCAGATGCTCCGGGTCACCAAACTCACCGATTACGCCAGCGTGGTCCTGACCGTGCTCGCCAGCGATCCCGACGCTGTGCTCAGCGCGTCCGGTCTCGCCGAGCGCGCCGGGCTGGAGGCGCCGACCGTCGCCAAGCTGCTCAAGCCGCTGGCGCAGGCCGGGCTGGTCGACGCTTTCCGCGGCGTCAATGGCGGCTACCGGCTCGCGCGCGACGCGGCGGAGATCTCGCTGGTCGACATCCTCGAAGCGATGGAAGGCCCGCTCGGCATGACCGAATGCAGCGTCCACGCCGGCGCCTGCGGCATCGAACAGTCCTGCGGCGCGCGCTCCAATTGGCGCCGTATCAATGACGTGGTCGCCGAGGCCCTGCGCGGCGTATCGCTCGCCGACATGCTGGCGACGCCGCCGGCCGCTGTGGGCAAGGCGCGGGCAGGACGCGCGATCCCGGCCACGCTGGCGGCGGGCTGAGGACGAAGCCATGGGTATCGAGAACGCACAGATCATCGAACAGCTCGGTCGCCGCTATGACGCCGGCTTCGTCACCGACATCGAGTCCGACAGCTTCCCGATCGGACTCGACGAAGACGTCGTGCGCGCGCTGTCGGCGAAGAAGGAAGAGCCCGAGTGGATGACCGATTGGCGCATCGCCGCCTACCGGCACTGGCTGACCATGCCGATGCCGCATTGGGCGAAGCTCAGGATCGCGCCGATCGATTTCCAGTCGATCAGCTACTTCAGCGCGCCCAAGGCCAAGTACGCCTCGCTCGACGAGGTGCCGCAGGAACTGCTCGACACCTATGACAAGCTCGGCGTGCCGCTGCACGAGCGCGCCAAGCTGGCCGGCGTCGCGGTCGACGCGGTCTTCGACTCGGTCAGCGTCGGCACCACGTTCCGCAAGGAACTGGCCGAAAAGGGCATCGTCTTCTGCTCGATGTCGGAGGCGATCCGCGAGCATCCCGAATTGGTGAGGCAGTACCTCGGCAGCGTCGTACCGACCGGCGACAACTATTTCGCCGCGTTGAACTCGGCGGTGTTCTCCGACGGCAGCTTCGTGTTCATCCCCAAAGGCGTGCGCTGCCCGATGGAGCTGAGCACCTACTTCCGCATCAACGCCATCAACACCGGCCAGTTCGAACGCACGCTGATCATCGCCGAGGACAAGTCGTACGTGTCCTACCTCGAAGGCTGCACCGCGCCTATGCGCGACGAGAATCAACTGCACGCGGCCGTGGTCGAGCTGGTGGCGCTGGACGATGCGCAGATCAAGTATTCGACGGTGCAGAACTGGTATCCCGGCGACGAGGAAGGTCGCGGCGGCATCTACAA
>JACMKK010000356.1 GCA_014380115.1 Luteimonas sp.
GGCGGCGAGGAATTCGTGGTGGGCCTGCAAGGGCTCGACCTGCGCACCGCGGTCGCGGTCGCCGAAGTCGTGCGCAAGCGTCTGACCGAGGATGTCTGCCTCGCGCATGGCCACCAGGTGCGCATCTCGGCGAGCATCGGCGTGCACACCGTCGGCCCGGACACGATCTCCGACGTCGACAGCGCGTTCCAGGTCGCCGACCAGGCGCTGTACACGGCCAAGGCGAATGGGCGCGACTGCGTGCGGACTTCGATCTCGGCCGCCTAGGCGGCCCCGCACGCTACGCGCTCAGGGACGGCTTGCCTCGAGCAGCGTGCCTTCCGAAACCAGCCTGACCACCGTGGCGACCTCGCCATCCAGGGCGCGGTCACGGTCGAGGAATGGGATCGCGGCGCGCAATGCGGCATGGGCACGGGCCACGGCGTCGCCGGGGTGGAAGGCTTCCGCATCCGACAGCTCGGCGCGCAGGGCTTCGACCTCGGCCAGGAAACCCGCGGCATCGTCGCTCGTCGGCAAGGGTCCGCCCTGCACTTTCGTCGCGAACGCAGCCGCATCGGCGCGATCGGCGAGATCGCGCGCCGCATTGATCATGTCGCGGCGCAGGTCGAGCGCCTGCGCCGCGGTGTACAACTCCAGCGCCAGCACCTTGCCGAGGTCGTCGGCCATCGCCAGTACGTGCCGTGCCTCGTTGGCGCCCATCGAGACGTGGTCCTCGGCGTTGGCGCTGGTCGGGATCGAATAGACCGAAGCCGGCATCGCCCGGCTGGTCAGGTCGTTGACGATCGCGGCGGCGGTGTACTGCACGATCATGAAGCCCGACTCGGTGGCGTCCTCGTTGCCGATCAGGAACGCCGGCAGGCCATCGTTGGTGGCCGGATCGACCAGCTTGTTGAGGCGGCGCTCGGAAATCGACGCCAGCACCGGGATCGCGGCCTTGACATAGCTCATCGCCAGCGCCAGCGGCATGCCGTGGAAGTGGCCGGCGGAGATGACCTGCTCCTCGACGTGCTCGGCCTGCTTGTCGGGGAACACCAATGGATTGTCGGTCACCGCGTTGAGCTCGATGTCGAGCACGCGCTTGGCCTGTTCCACCGCATCGCGCACCGCGCCGTGGACCTGCGGGATGCAGCGCAGCGAATAGCTGTCCTGCGGCTGGTGTTTCTTGCCGCCGCGAAACGGCTTGAAGCGCCGGTAGAACTTCTCGCGGCCGTGGCGTTGCGTGAGCGGCACCCAGTCCCAGCCGATATCGAACGTCAGCGCCTGCGCCTTCGCATCGTCCCAACTCTGCGGCAGCCACTGCCGGAACCGCGGCACGAGGTGGTACGGGATGTCGGCCAGCGTCGAGCCTGCCAGCAAGTCGCGCAAACGCGCGGCGACATGCACCTGACCCGGATGCGGGCGCAGCGCGTGCACGTCCTCGGCAATGGCGCCGAGGCGGCCGGCGAAGGCGTCGATCGTCATCGCTGCGGCGAGATCGGCGGTGTCGAGCAGGTCGTCGAGCCTGGCCAACGCAAGCACGCCAGTCGCCAGCATCTGCGCGGTGCCGTTGTTCAGGGCCAGGCCTTCCTTGTATGACAAGGCGACCGGCGACAGACCTGCGCGACGCAGCGCCTCGGCGCCCGACATGCGCTCGCCTTCGAGGAAGGCTTCACCGCCTCCGAGCAGGACGATCGCCAGGTGCGAGAGCGGCGCCAGGTCGCCGCTGGCGCCAACCGAGCCTAGTTGCGGCACGACCGGCACGATGCCGGCATTGAGCATGGCGGCGAGCGCTTGCAGCGTCTCGACGCGGATGCCGGAATGCCCGCGCAGCAGCGTGTTGATGCGGATGCACAGCATCGCGCGCACTACGTCGGCGGCGAAGGCTTCGCCGACGCAGACGGCATGGCTGATGATCAGGTTGCGCTGCAACTCCTCATGCAGCGATCGACCGGAAGCTGTCGCGCCCGGCAATTCGTCACGTAGCGGATGCGCGCCGAGCAGCTTGTCGGCGTTGCTGCCGAAGCCGGTTGATACACCGTAGATCGGCTCCTCGCGCCGTACCTGTTCGGCGAGGAATTCCGACGCGCGCGCCACCGCCTTCAGGGCAGTCGTATCGAGCTCGATGCTTGCACCGTTGGCGACGGTGACCAGCTGCGTGCGGGTCAGGGAGCGACCGTCTAGGCGAATGGGTTTCATGCTGCAAACCTGCTCATGCGGACGTGGAGGGGACTTCAGCCCCATGGAATGGCTGGAAACTCAACGATCGGCCAGCGTGCGCGACTGTTCGCGCTCGACTTGCAGGGTGCGCGCCAGGTCGGCATCGGCCACTTCGAACTGTTCGCCGCGGCGCAAGTCCTTCACCGCGACCACGCCTTTCGCGGCCTCGTTTTCGCCGCGGATCACGACAAAGCGAATGCCTGCACGGTCGGCATACTGCAGTTGCTTGGCCAGCTTGCGCGGTTCGAGCTGCGTTTCGACGTTGAGTCCGGCCGCACGCAACTGCTGCGACAGCGACAGCGCGTGGTCGAGGCCGGCATCCTCGAGCAGCACGACCAGCGCATCGACCGAACTGTCCGCCGTGCCGATCAGTCCGGCCTCGCGCAGTTGCCAGAACAGGCGCGTCAGGCCGATCGAGATGCCGACGCCGGGCAGTTTGGACTTCGTGTAGTGGCTGGCGAGATCGTCGTAGCGTCCGCCCGAACAGATCGAGCCGATCTGCAGATGCGCGTCGAGCACGGTCTCGTAGACCAGGCCGGTGTAGTAGTCGAGTCCGCGCGCGATCGAGAGGTTGATCGCATAGCGCGATTCCGGCACGCCCATCGCGCGCAGGCGCTGCAGCACCTCGCGCAGTTCGGCGCGGCCTTCTTCGAACTGCGTTGATCCGTTGCCCAGCGCAGCCAGCTTCGCCAAGGCGTCGTCGTGGCCGTTTGAACGCACGCGCGAGAACGCCATCAACCGGTCGACGGCCTCTGCCGTCAAAGCGAAACCCTCGCCCGCCA
>JACMKK010000357.1 GCA_014380115.1 Luteimonas sp.
CGCGAAGATCGGTACGTGCATCTGTTGTGCGGTCCGGTCGACGCCGCGGTGCTGGCCGCGCGCGTGCCCTCCGCGCAAGGACCCGTCGCCGTGTCCGCATTGGAAGCTCGCGTCGAGGCGCTGGAAGCGGACGTTGCATCTCTGCGCGAAGCCATGGCCGCGCTGGGCCAGCGCCCGAGTTGAGGTGCACTGCGGATCAGGCGTCGAGCAAAGCCTTGATTGCGGCAAAGCCCATCGTCGCGCGTTCGTTCTTGCGCGCTGCATCGGCGACCGGGTCGGCGCCATCGCGCTGCAACTCGGCCGCCGGCAGTTCGTCGAGGAAGCGGCTCGGTTGCAGCCGCAGCTTCGATCCCCAGCGCTGCGCCTCGCGCGAGTGCGACAACCACAGTGCTTCCTTGGCGCGGGTGATGCCGACGTAGAGCAGGCGGCGCTCCTCGTCGAGGCGGCCTTCGTCGATGCTCGCGTCGTGCGGCAGGGTGCCGTCCTCGACGCCGACGATGAACACGTAGCGGAATTCCAGCCCCTTCGCGCCGTGCAGGCTCATCAGCCGCACCTGGTTGCCGGCGTCGTTCTTGTCGGCGTGGGTCAGCAGCGCGAGCTGCGCGGCGAGTTCGCCGGCATTGCGGCTCATCTGCGCGCGCGGGCCCTCGAACCATTCGGCCAGTTCGTCGAGGTTGCCGCGGCGGATCGCGAACAGCGTTTCGGTCTTGCATTGCGCGCGCAATGACTCGAGCAAGCCGGAACGTTCGTTGAGTTGCCGCACCAGATCGGCGGGCGGCAGCCGCGCGGCCTCGCTGCGCAGGTGCCTGACGATGTCGACGAATGCGCTGAGCGCGTTGGCGGCGCGTGCCGGCAACTGCTTCAACAGGCCGACGGATTCGGCGGCGCGCGATAGCGGCAGGTGCGCGGCCTGCGCCAGTTCCGCAAGCCTCGCCAGCGTCGTCGCGCCGACCTCGCGCTTGGGCGACTGCACCGCGCGCAGGAAGGCCGAGTCATCCTCGGGATTGGCGATCAGCCGCAGCCACGACAGCGCGTCCTTCACTTCGCCGCGGTCGAGGAACGCGGTACCTCCACTGAGGTGATAGGGCACGCGCAGCAATTGCAGCGCCTTCTCGAGCGCGCGCGACTGGTGGTTGCCGCGGAACAGCACGCAGAAATCGCTCCAGGTCGCGGACATGTCCTTCTGCAGCCTTGCCGTGCCCAGGAAATGGATCTCGCCGGCGACACGTTCGGCCTCGTGCGCGCTGTCGCGGCATTCCCACACGCGGATGCGCTCGCCGTCTGCCTGCGCGCTCCACAGTTGCTTGGGATGCTCGTGCGGGTTGTGCGCGATGAGCGCGTTGGCCGCGCGCAGCACACGGTTGCTGCAGCGGTAGTTCTGCTCGAGCTTGACGACCTTCAACGCCGGATAATCCTGCGCCAGCTGCGACAGGTTCTCCGGATTGGCGCCGCGCCAGGCGTAGATGCTCTGGTCGTCGTCGCCGACGCAGGTGAAGTTGCCTTTTGGGCCCGCCAGCGCCTTCAGCAGCCGGTATTGCGCGTCGTTGGTGTCCTGGCATTCGTCGACGAGCAGGTAGCCGATGCGCTCGCGCCAGGCTGCCACGCAATCCAAGTCGGATTCCAGCAATTGCACCGGCAGACGGATCAGGTCGTCGAAATCGACGGCATTGAACGCCGACAACCGCGCCTGATAGCGCGCGTACAGCGCGGCGGCTTCGCGTTCGCGCGTGCCCTGTGCGGCCGCGAGCGCCTGTTCCGGCGACAGCCCGCCGTTTTTGGCGCGCGAGATCAGCTGTTGCGCGGCCTGCACGGCGTCGGGTTTCGCACCTGCAAGCAGGTCGCGCAGTTGCGTCGCGGTATCGTCGCTGTCGAAGATCGAGAAGCCGCGTTTCAGGCCGACCTTCGCGTGTTCGATCTGCAGCAGCTTCAATCCGAGCGCGTGGAAGGTGCTGATGGTCAGGCCTTCGCCGGCATCACCGCGGATGCGCCTGGCGACGCGTTCGCGCATTTCCTTCGCGGACTTGTTAGTGAACGTGATCGCGGCGATGCGCTTGGCCGGATAGCGCGCCGACGACACCAGGTGCGCGATCTTCTCGACGATGACGCGCGTCTTGCCGCTGCCGGCGCCGGCGAGCACCAGCAGCGGGCCGTCGCAATGCGCGACCGCGGCGGTTTGTTGGGGGTTGAGACCGTGCAACGGCAGTCCTTGCTGATACCGACAGGCATTCTAGCCAAGCGGCGCGAAGTGGCGCGATGTGTGCAGGCGATCCGCTTGTCGGGAGGTCGAAGGATGACTTGACGCGCCGCGAAGCGCGGGTGTAGACGGAATCAGCCTAACCGGCGGTGTGCGTCCACCGCGCAAGGAGAAAGGTCATGTCGATGCGCAGATGGCTTCCGATCGTTTTGCTGGGGTTCGCCTGCAGCGCATCCGCGGGACAGGCGCCCGAGGATCCGTTGCACCTGACGGACGCCAGCTTCATGGAGATCCAGGATTTCGTGCTCGGCGCCAGGGGCCGGCCGAACGAGGAATACCGGTTCTCGGGCCTGAAGTCCTACAAGACGGGTCATTTCCAGCAGGCCGCGCAACAGTTCGAGATCGCGGCGTTATATGCCGACAAGTATTCCCAGCATTACCTGAGCCTGATGAGCTGGCACGGCGTAGGCGTGCCGCAGGACCATGTGCAGGCCTACATCTGGAGCGACCTGGCCGCCGAGCGTGGCAGCAAGGGCTTGCTGACGCTGCGCGAGAAGATGTGGGCGGGCCTGAGCGCGGAGGAACGACAGCAGGTCATGCTGCGCGGCGAAGCCGCCTATGCGAAGTTCGGCGATGCGGCGGCCAAGCCTCGGGCCGAAGCGCGGATCAGGCGCTTCGCGCGCGACATGACCGGCAGCCGCGTCGGTTATCGCAACCAGCGCATGGACGTCATGGGGCGGCCGATCAATGGCGTGATGGTGACGGAGGTCGGCGGCAACGACGCCGCCTATGCCATGGCGGAAGCCGCCCATCCCGACGACCTCTACGGCAAGGAAGGCGGGCTGCGCAGGCTGGTCGACTACTGGCAGCTGCAGGACCGCATCCTCGAAGGCAACGTCGATGTCGGACCGCTGCAGAACATTGCCGAACCCAGGCGCGGCGACGGCGGCATGAACGGCTGATCGCCCCGGGCCATGCCGCTAGACTTGCGGCATGGCCAAGCTCTATTTCTATTATTCGGCGATGAATGCCGGCAAGACCACGACCTTGCTGCAGAGCGCGCACAACTATCGCGAGCGCGGCATGCGCGCGGCGATCCTGACGCCGCGGCTGGACCATCGCGAAGGCAGCGGCATCGTAGCCTCGCGGATCGGCCTGAGCGCCGAAGGGGTCGCGTTCGATCGCGACGACGACCTGTTCGCATGGGTCGAACTCGATCGCGCCGCGCGCGGCCCGCTCGATTGCCTGCTGGTGGACGAAGCGCAGTTCCTGAGCAAGGCGCAGGTGTGGCAGCTCGGCGAGGTCGTCGACCGGCTCGGCATTCCGGTGCTGTGCTACGGGCTGCGCACGGACTTCCGCGGCGAGCTGTTCGAGGGCAGCCAGTACCTGCTGGCGTGGGCGGACGACCTGATCGAGATCAAGACGATCTGCCATAGCGGCAAGAAGGCGACGATGACCGTACGCGTCGACGACCGCGGCTACGCGGTGCAGGATGGACCGCAGGTGGAGATCGGCGGCAACGAACGCTACGTGTCGGTGAGCCGCGCGGAGTTCAAGAAGATCGCCGCGGGCGAAGGCCGGATCGAGTTGTCGCAACCTTCGCTGGCGTTGCGGCAGCGAAAGGCGGAGAGCGACTAGCCTCTGTTGTCACGAGCCGCATTCCAGCGGCGCCGTGCGGCGGCGCCGTGCGGCGATGTAGTAGGTGCTACCGCCCTGCGGTGGTCGAGCAGCTGCTGCGGATCCCCTCGACCTCGCGCGTGACTGCGCCGCCTTCGGGCTGCGCCTGCCGCATGGCCACGCTGAGCGCCTGCAACGCGGCCAATGCCTGCGGATGCCCCACGCCGTCGCAACGGACATCGGCTGCGTAGGCGCGAGCCAACCACGCAGCCTTGCGCAACTCGCCGTCGGTGTCCGGCAGTTGGCCCAGCTTGTCCAGTCGCTGCAGCGCTTGGACCTCACCATGCCTGGCCTGGTGTCGCGCCAGGGAGATCTCTGCGCGGCGCGTGTGCGAGTGCTCGGCACCGTAGCCCGAGCGCGTCAACGCCACGGCGCGTTGCAAGGCCTGCCGGGCAGCGGCGTCGTGGCCGAGGTCCGCATCGACTTCGCCCAGCAGCCGCAGCGTATCGCCGACGAGCGCATGGCCCGATCCGAACTGCTTGCTTCGCAAACTCAGCGCCTCCTGCAGCGGCGGACGCGCTTCGCGATCGCGTGCGACGCTATGCAACAACATCGCGCGGTTGAACAGCCCGTCGGCAAGTGCCTGCGGACTGCTGCCGGCACGCCAGATCGCGATCGCGCGCGCCAGGTCCTCCAGGCCCGCATCCAGGTCGCCGCGCTCCCAGGCCACGATGCCGAGGCTGTGGTAATTGCGGGCGACGTCCGGATGTCGCGCGCCCAGGCGCGCCAGCAGCCACGCTTGAGCGTCGCGGAACTCCGAATCCGCCTCGCTGAAGCGTCCCTGGTCGACGAGGATGGCCGCCAGTTGCCGACGGGCGTCCAACGTCGCGCGATGCTGGACGCCGTGCAGGCTCAACGCCAGCGCCACCGCGCTGCGGCAGTCGCGTTCGGCGCCACGCAGGTCGCCTTGATGGCGCTGCAGCGCGCATTGGTTGCGCAGGATCTCGACGGCCAGCGGATGCCGCCTACCGACGGTGGCGATTAGCTGGCCCATTGCTCCGCGCAATTCGTGGAGCGCGGCTGCGTCATCACCGACATCGCTGCGCAGGGCCGCCAGGTCGATGAGGTTCTCGACGATGCCGGCGTTGTCCTGCAGCGGATCACGGCGCAGCGTGAGGGAACGCTGGAACAGCTGGCGCGCGACATTGCGCTCGCCAATGGCGCGGCGGCAACGCCCGAGCTGCGAGTAGAACTCGGCCGCCTGCACCGGCAGTTGCTGTTCTTCGCGCCGCACCAGATCCTGCCAAGGCTGCATGGTCTGCGTGCAGGCGTCGTACTGGCCGACCATGCGTTGTGCTTGCCCGAGGTCGGTCGCCGATTCCAGGCGCAGGCTCGAAGGCGCATCGATCGCGGCCACGATCAGCGCCTGGCGTTTCAGCAGGGACAGCGCCTGCTCGTAATCGCCCAGCCCCAGCCGCAGTCTCGCGATCACGCCGAACAGTTCGGCGCGCGCGACCGGCTGCTGCGCGAGTTCGCGATTGCCGCGTTCGACGCCGGCATTGAGCAGTTGCCGCACGTCGAGCGCGGCGCCTCCGGGCGTCGTGCCGGCGTTTTCGAACAGGCCGACCACGAAATCCTGCAGGGCCTGCGCGCGGCTGGCTTCCTGCACCGCCTGGCGCGCCTGCCAGGTGACGATGCCGAGCGCGGTGCTCAGCACCAGCCCGACCAACGTCGCCGTGGCCAGTGCCCAGCGATGGCGGCTGGCGTACTTGCGTGCGCGATAGGCGACGCTCTGCGGCCGCGCCAGCACCGGCTTGCCATCGAGATAGCGCTGCAGGTCGAGGGCCAGCGCTTCCACGGACGGATAGCGCTGCTCCGGACGCTTGGCCAGGGTTTTCAACACGATGTTGTCGAGGTCGCCGGCGACGGCGCGTGCGCGCTTGCGCAACAACGGCGCCGCGGTCACGTCGCCGTCGGCATTGCGTTGCAGCGCCAGCGAAGGGCGCATCGGATCGGCCAGCAGGATGGCTTCTTCCCATTCCGCGTCGCTCTGCCGCTTGAGCCGATAAGGCTTGCTGTCGGTCAGCAGTTCGTACAACACGACGCCCAGCGAGTACACGTCGGTCATCGTCGTGACCGGCTCGCCGCGCACCTGTTCCGGCGCGGCGTAGTGCAGCGTGAACGTGCGCAGGCCGGTACGCGTGTTGTCGGGCGCCTGATCGGAACTGTCGAGCAGCTTGGCGATGCCGAAGTCGAGCAGCCGCACCTCGTCGAGCGCGGTCACCATGATGTTCGACGGCTTCAGGTCACGATGCACGATCAGGTTGGCGTGCGCGTGGCTGACCGCCTCGCAGACCTGCAGGAACAGGTGCAGCCGCTTGTCGAGGTCGAGCGCGCGTGCGTGGCACCAGTCGGTGATCGGTTCGCCCTCGACGTACTCCAGCGCCAGGTAGGGCTGGTTGTCGCCGCTGATGCCGGCATCGAGCAGGCGCGCGATGTGCGGATGTTCCAGCCGCGCCAGGATCTGCCGTTCGCGGGTGAAGCGCAGGCGCAGGTTCGGGTCGGCGAAGCCGGGGCGCAGCAGCTTCAGCGCGACGCGGCGCTGGTAGAGCCCGTCGTCGCGACGCGCCAGCCAGACCTGGCCCATGCCGCCTTCGCCGAGCATGCGCTCGAGCCGGTACGGACCGACGCTGGCATCGGGCCGCGCGCCGGGCATCGGCGAGACCAGCGGCTCGGACAGGAAATCCTCGGCGCCGACCTCCAGCACCAGCAGTTCCTCGAGATCGGCGGCGAGCTGCGGATCCTCCACGCGCAGTGAGGCAAGCCTCTGCGCGCGCGCTGCGTCATCGAGCTCGAGCATCGCATCGAGCAGGGGGGACAGCCGTTGCCAGCGTTCGGCGTCCATGGTGGGTTCGTTCGGCCTCTATCGTTATGAATCAAACCGAGTTGCGGAGCGCCTTCGGTTTGAATGAGTGTCAGGTCGCGTTGCCGTGATTCATTCTTTCGCGTAATCGCCACGCCAGTGAAGGCAGCGGAACCGACGACGCACGCAGTCGAACACAAGGCGCTGGGTTCCCGCCTTCGCGGGAATGACGACTTGGATATTCGGTGGGCACGAGCTGCTTCTTTCTAGGTGCCGCGATCAGCTGTCTTTCAAAGACGCCAGCAGGAACAACCGCGCCTTCTGCCAATCGCGCCGGATGCTGCGCTCCGAGCGCTGCAGCAGCGCGGCGATCTCGAGTTCGGACAATCCGGCGAAGTAGCGGAGTTCCACTACCTGCGCCAGACGCTTGTCGACGTTGCCCAGCTTGGTCAGCGCGGTGTCGAGGCCGAGGGTTTCCTCGTCCAGGCGCAGGCCGCCCTCGACGTCGTCCGGCAACTCGGTGACGCGGTGCAGGTCGCCACCGCGTTTTTGCGCCAGGCGCTGGCGCGCGTAGTCGACCACCACGCTGCGCATCGCCGAGGCGGCGTAGGCGAAGAAGTGGGCGCGATCGTCGAACTTGGCCTCGCGGCGGCCGATCAGCTTGAGGTAGGCCTCGTGCACAAGCGCGGTGGCATCGAGCGTCTGTCCGTGCTGGCCGGCCAGTTGTCGGCGGGCCATCGAGTGCAGTTCCTGGTACAGCGTGGACAGCACGCGGTCGAGCGCGCCCCGGTCGCCTTCGCGCGCGGCGTCGAGCCACTGTGTGATGTCGGCGCTCTGTGTCATCGACTTCCCCGCAAGCGTGGCCGGGACTATAACCTGAACAAGTGGCCGGTGGCTGGCCGGCTTTGCGTTCTAGGCCGCGCCGTCTTAGGCCGCGCCAAGGGTACAACCTGAATTGGTCAGCGTTGGCAGCGCGTGCACCAGACCGTGGCGCGCTGGCCGATCCATGCGTGGCGCAGCGCCCGGCCGCAGTTGGGGCAGGGTTCGCCTTCGCGGCCGTACGCCGACAGTTCCTGCTCGAAATAACCCGGCGCGCCGTCCGGACTGAGGAAGTCGCGCAGCGTGGTGCCGCCGCGGGTGATCGCATGCAGCAGGATGCGCTTGATCGCGTCGGCCAGCAGCCGGTAGCGCTCGCGCGAGATGGCGCCGGCCGCGCGCAACGGCGAGATGCCGGCAGCGAACAATGCCTCGGCGACGTAGATGTTGCCCACGCCGACGACGATCCGCTGGTCCATCAGGAACACCTTCACCGGCGCCTTGCGGCCGCGGCTGCGCGCGAACAGATGATCGCCGTCGAACTCATCCGACAGCGGCTCCGGGCCGAGCCCTTGCAGCAGTTCATGCGTGACGCCAACGGGCTGCCACAACAGGCAGCCGAAACGGCGTGGATCGTTGAAGCGCAGCACGCGACCAGGATCGCGCGCGCCATCGCGAAGGCGGCCGCTATCGAGAGGGCCGCCATCGAGCACGATATCGACATGGTCGTGCGTGCCGACCGGCGTCGTCGCCGGCAGCACTCTCAAGCTGCCCGACATGCCCAGATGCAGCAGCGCGCTGCCGGCACTGGTGTCGAGCAGCAGGTACTTCGCGCGGCGGCGCACCGCATCGATGCGTTGTCCCGGCAGCAGGTCGGCGACCTCGGCCGGGATCGGCCAGCGCAGGTCCGGCCGCCGCAACGTTACGGCCGCGACGCGCCGTCCTTCGACATGCGGCGCCAGGCCGCGGCGGGTGGTTTCGACTTCGGGCAGTTCGGGCATGGCGGCAGCGTACTATCGGGTGCGACATGGCAGGACGTGCGCAGCGATAGATCAGTGCCGACCCCTGATTCCACAATCCGCATGCCTGCGTCCGAGGTGCATGCATCACAAGAAGCCGACCTTTCCGCGCCGGGCGTAGCGCTGCGCGATTACGCCGTCGTCGAACTGGACAGCGCCATTGCCGGCCTCGGCTGGCGCGGCGGGCGCGTGCATGCCGGGGTGCACCAGGCGCGCAAG
>JACMKK010000358.1 GCA_014380115.1 Luteimonas sp.
ACCCGCCGGCCCGGCGACCACGCCGCCGATCACCGCACCGACCACGCCGCCGGTGACGGCGCTGGCGCCTGCGCCGAGGACGTGGTCCTTCTTGAGCTTGCTCATCGGAAGTCCCTCGCATGGCCGAGCTTCCACGCTAGTCCGGCGGGCGTCCAGCGCGAGTGAACGCGGCCGCGTGCGGTTCAGCCGACCGCATCTGCAAAAAGAACGGGCTGCCGAGGCAGCCCGAAGGGGGAGAGATCACATGTGTTGCTTCTAGTCCAACGCAAGCGGCCGGCAAATCGGCCATCCGCCGCGACATCCGCCGCGATTGGGGCGCCGCGTTCGGACGGCCTGCCATTGCTGGCTAAGGAGATGGCGACCGGACGCGTCTTTCGCAAGCCTCATCGCCGATCGCGATCCACCTCGCCCGGCAACGCGTGTTCGATCTGCAGCCAGCCATCGCGCACGGCGCCCTTCGCTTCGGACCAGGTCAGGCGCGAATGGATCCTGTGGGCATCCCAGCGGCGCTCGAGGATGTCTTCCACGTCCTCGAAGCGCTGCCCGCGATACTGGCCGAAGCTGGCATAGCCGTAGTCGTAAGCGGGCTCGTAGTCGCTCCACTCGCGGCCGGTCGAGTAGTACGACGCGTTCTGGAATGTATTGTGAAAAAAGTTGCGGTAGTCGACCGGATCGATCGCATGGACGCCCGCAAGACGGGACTTCGCGGCAAGGCTTTGGCTTGCGCCGCCGACATCTTTTGCGCCTGCGCTGCGTTGGCCCTTCCTGGTTTCGCCCATGGCATCTGCTCCATCGGTTGGTGGCCGCACCCGACCGGCGGCATCCCATGGGTTGAAGGCTACGCAGCGCGCAGTCGCACTGACGTGAAAGGCGAAGCTTGTCATGCATGAATGCCTGCGTGATTCACGCGGCGTTAGCGCATGCTGATGACGTGAATACGCGCACCACGTCACACATGCGCATTCACGTAGTGGTGTTCATGTCCTCATTACGCCGCGGAAAGCCGCTGCGACAGGCCCGAGATGCGTGCCGCATGCCGCGACAGCGCCGCGCGCAGCACCGCTTCGCCGGCGCACAGGTGCAAGCTGGCGCGCGCGCGCGTGATCGCGGTGTAGAGCAGTTCGCGCGACAGCGGCCGCGCTTCGTGTTTCGGCAGCAACAGCCAGACAGCATCGAACTCCGAGCCCTGCGCCTTGTGCACGGTCATCGCGAACGCACCGCTATGCGCGGGCAGCGCCGAGGGATGGAAACCGCGCACGCCTTCGCCGCCGGCGAACCAGGCGACGGTGCCATCGCCATCGCGCAGGCAGACGCCGATATCGCCGTTGAACAATCCATGGCGATAACTGTTCTCGGTGACCAGCAGCAGGCGGCCGTGGAAATAGGGCTCGCGCTGCGTTCCCGCCAAGGCCTCTTCGATGCGCGCGTTGAGCGCGTTTGCGCCTTGCGGGCCTTCGCGCAGCGCGGTGAGCAGGCGCACGCGCGTCGCCTGCGCGAGCGCGCGGAGCCCGTCGGGGCCGCGAAACCACACGTGCAGGCTGCGATCGGCCTCCTCGAGCACGACGCCGATGTCGCCGTTGAACAGACCCAACGCGGGGTCGTTCTCCGTCACCAGCACCGGCTGCCCG
>JACMKK010000359.1 GCA_014380115.1 Luteimonas sp.
GCGGTGGCCGCCGGCAACGCATACGGATTGACGTCTTCGTAGCGCGGCGCCGGATCGCTCGCTTCCAGCAACGCCAGCGCATCGTCGTTGCGCCAGCCTTCGCTGGTCCGCATGCAGCCGCTCGCGACCGGCTTCATGCCGACCGCATGCAGGCCGCGTGCGCGCAGCGCGTGCAACAACGTGGCGCTGGCGATGGTCTTGCCGACGCCGGTGTCGGTGCCGGTGACATAGATCCCGCGCACGGCAACGCCCGCGTTCATGTGGTCGGCGAGCTGCTGGATCGTGGCGGCATGTCATGCACCTTTCGTCAGCGGACAGCGGCAGCGCGGTCGCTCAAAGGACCGCAATTGCTACAATGCCGGCATGTTCGCAGCGCAGAGTCTAAGCGGCGCAAAGCCCGAGCAGTACGCCCAGCTGGTCGAGCAGGCTCGCGGCCTGCTGGCGGGCGAGCGCGACCGCATCGCCAACGCCGCCAATCTGTCGGCGCTGGTCTATCACGGCCTGCCGGACCTCAACTGGGCCGGTTTCTATTTCTTCGACGGCACCGAACTCGTGGTCGGACCGTTCCAGGGTCTGCCTGCCTGCGTGCGCATCCCGCTCGACAAGGGCGTGTGCGGTGCGGCTGCCAGCACGCGACAGACGCAGCGCGTGGCCGACGTGCACGCCTTCCCCGGCCACATCGCCTGCGACTCCGCTTCGCGCTCGGAACTGGTGGTGCCGCTGTTCGTCGGTGACACCCTGCTAGGCGTATTCGACCTCGATAGTCCGGTTCCCGGCCGTTTCGACGTTGATGACCAGTACGGACTCGAGACGATCGCGCGGGTCTTCATTGAGTCGTTGCCATGACCGTCGCACAGCTGAAGATGCGCAATATCGGCCCCAAGTCCGCAGCCTGGCTGCGCCAGGTCGGCCTGCGCACGCGCGAGGACCTGGAAGCAGCAGGTGCGCTGGACGCCTTCATGCGCGTCAAACGCGCCGGCTTCAAGCCGAGCCTGAACCTGCTGTACGCGCTGGAAGGTGCCTTGCAGGATTGCCACTGGCAGGAAGTGACCGAGGAGCGCCGCGTCGAACTCGTCTCCGGCGCAGAGGCCGCGATCGCGCTACTGCCGCCGCCACGCGGACGACCTGCGGCAGGTCCGGTCACCACGACGATGATGCAGGAAACGGTGCCGTCGCCGGTGCTGTTCGACGAGCCCGACGAGCACGACTAAGCGGGCGTCGTAGTAGCGTCCCATGGGCGCAATCAAGCTCTGCCGATAACGCCACATCGCGCCCAGGCGCTCCTGCGAATGCGGATGAACTACACTTGCCGCGCTTCGAGGTGACCCGGCGGCGTTTGCCTATGGGTTGAAACGGGAAGCCGGTGGCATCGAACCGCAGCGCATCCGCGACGCGGCGCGGTCATCCCGGCACTGCCCCCGCAACGGTAAGCGAGTCAAGCCGCCGCACAAGCCACTGTCTCCGCAAGTCCTTACGGATGCGCGGGCTTCCCACCGGGAAGCAGCACGGGAAGGCGCGACGGCCGGAGGCCTTGCCTCCACTCGCGAGTCCGGAGACCGGCCACGATGCAGACTGGTTGCGATGCGGAGGGCATTGCGGCGGCGACGCCGACGCGTGTCTTCGCTTCCGGCTACGCAGCCTTCTCCCTTCTCCTCGTGACTCCTTCCCTGTCACCGCGTGCGTGGGTGCGCGCGTTGGAGAATCTCATCATGTTGCCGCAATTCCGAATCGTTCCACTGGCCGTCGCCTGCGCGCTCAGCCTGCCCTCGCTGGCGTTCGCCCAGGCCGAGGAAGCCACCGAACTCGACGAGATCATCGTCACCGCGACCCGCACCGACATCGCGCTCGTCGACAGCATCGTGCCCGCGCAAGTCATCGACCGCGTGGAAATCGAACGCAGCCAGGCGCGTTCGTTGCCCGAGTTGCTCAGGGGCCGCGCCGGCATCGACGTGTCCAACCAGGGCGGCATGGGCAAATTGACCTCGGTGTTCATGCGCGGCGCCGAATCCGACCATGTGCTCGTGCTCGTCGACGGTATCCGCATCGGCTCGGCGAGCGCGGGATTGGCGTCGTTCCAGGACCTGCCGGTGGACCAGATCGAGCGCATCGAGATCGTACGCGGCCCGCGTTCGAGCCTGTACGGATCGGAGGCGATCGGCGGCGTCATCCAGATCTTCACGCGCCAGGGCCGCGAAGGTTTCCGGCATCACCTGCGCGTCGGCGCCGGCAGCAATGGCCTGCGTGAAGCGGGCGCGGGCTTCGGCAACCGCACGGCCCGTGGCTGGATCGGCGCGGAACTGGCCTACCAGGAAACCGACGGCATCAACGCCTGCCGCGGTTCGGCGACGCTGTTCCAGGGTTGTTTCGCCGACGAACCCGATCTCGACGGTTACCGCAATCTGTCGCTGTCGCTGCGCGCGGGACTGCACGTGACCGATGCGCTGGTGCTGGAAGGGCATTTTCTCAATGCCGATGCGCACAACGAGTTCGACGGCAGCATCTTCGGCGGCAACGAGGCCGAGAACCTGCAGCAGGTGTTCGGCGGCAAGCTGAGCTGGTCGCCGTCGCAA
>JACMKK010000360.1 GCA_014380115.1 Luteimonas sp.
CTGTTGCTCTAAACAGCAATCGGCTGACTCAACTCGACCCAGCTCGGCGGTTTTGGCCAGTTCGGTTCGAGATTGCCTTCGAGCACGCGGCGTAAATCTCGACGATCGAGTTGCGGGGCGAGGCCGTGCAGCAGCGCCAGCGCGTAATCGCGCAGCACGCGGCCGCGCGGGATCACGGCCCAGGTGATGCATTCCGGCAACGCCGACGGCGCGGCGAGGATGCACAGGTCGGCGTCTTCGCGCGTGCCGATCGCCATTTCCGCAAGCAGGCCTGCGCCCAGGCCGGCGCGCACGTAGGTCTTGATCAGGTTGGCATCGCGCGCCGTCATCGCCACCTGCGGTTCGACGCCCTCGGCGGCGAACGCGCGGCGCAGCGAGGAATCGGCGCTCATCGAGGATTCGTAGCTGATCAGTGGATGCCTGGCGAGTTCCGCCAGCGTAGGTGCGCGACCGAGCTCGGCCAACGGGTGCGCGCGCGGCAGCAGCAACACGCGGCGCCAGCGGTACAGCGGTACGGCGAGGCCTCCCGAGGGCACGTTGCCTGCGGTGCTGATCAGTGCGAGGTCGGCACCTTCATGCGCGAGTTTGTGCAGTACTTCGGCATCGCCCGCGGCCTGCAGGTCGACATTGACCTGCGGGAATTCGCGCTTGATCGCGGCGATCACCGGCGGCAGCACGTAACGCGCCTGGGTGTGCGTGGTCGCCAGCAGCAGGCGACCGGCGTGCTCGCCACGCTCGTTGGCGGCGTAGCTGCGGATGTTGGCGGCCTCGTCGAGCATGCGGCGCGCATGCTCGAGTACGCGCTCGCCGGCCGGCGCGATGCCTTCCAGGCTGCGGCCGCGGCGGATGAACAGCTGGAAGCCGAGTTCGTCCTCGAGCTGCTTGAGCTGTTTCGACAAGCCCGGCTGGGTGGCGTGCACGCGCTCGGCCGCGAGCGTGATGTTGAGCCCGGAGTCGGCGATGGCGACGAGGTAGCGGAGCTGGGTGA
This sequence comes from Luteimonas sp., assembly GCA_014380115.1. Taxonomy (GTDB): domain Bacteria; phylum Pseudomonadota; class Gammaproteobacteria; order Xanthomonadales; family Xanthomonadaceae; genus Luteimonas. Next base: position 989 of record JACMKK010000360.1, read on the forward strand.
GGGTCATGGCGCCAGGCTTGGCCGAGCAAATGACCTGCCCGGCTTATATCTTTCAATCATGATGAAAGGATCTTCGAGCATATCGACGCCCTGCCGGGGTGTCCACAGCCGCCACTGGAAAGCTTATTCCCAAATCGAATAAGCGCAGGATCGTGCGCCATTTCCGCCCTGTGCCGGCCATCGCTAGCGTCGATGCACCCCCTCGCCGCCGCCGCCATGCCCGATCGCTCCTCCCCCGCCGCAACCCGCCCGGCCTCAACCAAGCTCTATCCGGTGTTCGCGGACCTGCATGGCCGCAGCGTGCTCGTCGTGGGCGGCGGCGGGGTGGCCCGGCGCAAGGTCGAAGCCCTGCTCGAGGCGGGCGCGCAGGTCCTGGTCGGTGCGCCCCAACTCGAAGCCACACTCGCCGGCTGGGCTGCGGAGGGGCGCATCGCGCATCTGGCTGGCGATTTCGATGCGTCATGGCTCGACGACGCCTGGCTAGCGATCGCCGCCACGGACGATGCGCAGGTGAACCGGGCCGTCGCCGCCGCCGCGCAGGCACGCAGGGTCTGGGCCAACGTGGTCGACGATGCCGAGCTCTCGCGCTTCCACGTGCCGGCACGCGTCGAGCGCGGCCCTTTGCAGATCGCGATCTCGAGCGGCGGCGGCGCGCCGATGCTGGCGCGCTTGGTGCGCGAACAGCTGGAAAAACAGTTCGACGCCTCCTTCGGCCTGCTGGCGCAATTGCTAACGCGGCATCGCGACCGCATCCGCGCGCGCTGGCCGGATCTCGGCGCGCGGCGCGGCGCGTATGCGCGGCTGTTGTCCGGGCCGCTGCAAGCGCTGCTGCGCAAGGGCCGGCACCTCGCCGCCGAGCGGGAATTCGATGCGGCGCTGAAGCATGGTACGCAGACGACGCATCGCACCGGTTCCGTCGCGCTGGTCGGCGCGGGACCCGGCGATGCGGGCTTGCTCACGCTTCGCGCGCTGCGCCTCCTCAACGAGGCCGACGTGATCCTGCACGACCGCCTCGCCAGCGACGAAGTGCTGCAACTCGCGCGCCGCGACGCCGAACGCATCGAAGTCGGCAAGCAAGCCGGAGACCATCGCACCACACAGGCGCAGATCAACGCGCTGCTGCTCGAACATGCGCAGGCCGGCAAGCGCGTTGTGCGGTTGAAGGGGGGCGATCCGTTCGTGTTCGGGCGTGGCGGCGAGGAGCTCGAAGTGCTGCGCGCGCACGGCATCGACTATGAAGTCGTCCCCGGCATCACCGCGGCGATCGCCTGCGCAGCCTACGCCGGCGTGCCACTGACTCATCGCGACCACGCGCAATCGCTGCGCCTGGTCACCGCGCACTGCAAGGCCTCGCTGGACACATTGGACTGGATGGCGCTGGCTCAGGAGCGGCAGACGCTGGCGGTGTACATGGGCGTGGCGATGCTCGATCTGCTGCGCGACCGGCTGATCGCGCACGGCCGCGATGCGGCGACGCCGTTTGCGTTGATCGAGAACGGATCGCGTGCGGATCAACGCGTGGTGACCGGTCCGCTGTCGGAACTGGCCGAACGCGCGCATGCGCAACACGTGCAATCGCCGGCCCTGCTCATCGTCGGCGAGGTCGCCGCCTTCGCCGACACCTTGCACTGGTTCGGCGCGCCACCACTGAGTTCCGCCACGCTGCCCGATACCGGCGAGCGCTACCTGTCGACGTTGCTGTTCGAGGGTATCGAGGAAGGTTCGGACGATGCCTGGCTGGCGACGCTGGACGCGCGCGCCGAGGCGGCTTGAGCCGCCTCCGGAGGACATCCCATGGAGCGCCACGCCAACAAATTCCAGTCGCTGCTGCGGTCAGCCACGGCTGCTTCGCCTCGTGATACGCAGGCATCCATGCGCCTGAGCGACGGCGAGCGCGCGGTGCTGGCGGCGCTGCGCGAGATCGCCTACGGCCAGATCGAAGTGGTCGTGCACTCTTCGCGCATCGTGCAGATCACGCGCAGCCAGCGCATCCGCGTCGAGAGCGACCGCGTCGACCGCGTCGTTATCGATGATGACCCTGGCCACAACGATGGCGTCCATCGCGACGCCGATTGAGTTCCTCCCTCCCCACCCACCCAGCGTGCCGACCGGATCACCGGAGGTGCTTCCCCACAGTTGTCCAAGGAATCGCACATGTCCCTTCCCCATCCGGTCCATCGATACCGACGCTTGCGCATCGCACGCCTGTCGTTCGCGCTTTCGCTGCTGGCAACAAGCCTCCCCGCCTTCGCCGCCGATCCACCGCAGGCGCTCACCATCGAGGAACTCTCGCGCCGCCTGCAGGCCCTCGAACAGCGTTACGGCGTGGCCTCATCGCCACCTACTGAAGGTGATGGCATCGTCTCCGCCAGCGACCTCGACCAGCGCCTGCGCATCCTCGAACGCAGGCTGGAACTGCAGGAAGAAGCGGCCACGGCGAAGGCGGCATCGACGCCGACCGTCGCGCTGAGCGCTGAAAAGGGCCTCTCCGTGAAATCACCAGACGGCAACGTCGAGATCAAGCTGCGCGGCCTGGTGCAGGCCGACGGACGCTTCTTCCTCGACGACGATGCCAATCCTCAGAACGACACCTTCCTGTTCCGCCGCGTGCGCCCGACGCTGGAGGGGAGTTGGGGCAAGCTGATCGGATTCCGCCTCACCCCGGAATTCGCCGGCGACAACGCCACCCTCGTCGACGCCTATCTCGACCTGAAATTCGATCCGCGCGCGACGCTGCGCATCGGCAAGGTGAAAGGCCCGGTCGGCCTCGAGCGCCTGCAAAGCGGCGGCACCACCGCGCTGATCGAGCGCGGCTTCGCGACCGAACTCGTGCCCAACCGCGATCTCGGCGTGCAGCTGCAGGGTGAGTTCGCCGGCGCCACCGTCAACTACGTGCTGGGCGTCTACAACGGTGCGCCCGACGGCCGCGACAGCCCCACCACCAATCCGGACAACGACTTCGAGGTCGCCGGCCGCGTGTTCGTCGAACCGTGGAAGAACGCCGGCAACGCGCTCTCCGGCCTGGGCTTCGGCATCGCCGGCAGCCAGGGCGACAAGGCAGGCAGCGGCAACAATTTCCTCCCGCGCTATCGCACGCCGGGACAGGTGCAATTCTTCAACTATCGCAGCGATGTCGCTGCCGACGGCGAACACACGCGCTGGTCGCCGCAGGCCTGGTACTACCGCAATGCCTTCGGTCTGCTCGGCGAGTACGTCAGTTCGAAGCAGGAGGTAGTGCTGCAGGACAGCGGCGTGCGGGACGCACTCGACAACCGCGCCTGGCATCTCACCGGCAGTTACGTGCTGACCGGCGAGGACGCCGGCTACCGTGGCGTGGCGCGGCCTAACCATCCGTTTACGACCGGTGGTGCAGGCTGGGGCGCATTCGAACTGGCGGCGCGCTATGAAAGGCTCGAGATCGACGATAACGCCTTTCCGCTGTTCGCCGATCCTGCGCTCGTCGCGAGCCGGGCCACCTCGTGGGGACTGGGCTTGAACTGGTATCTCACCGGCAATCTCAAGCTGGTCGCCAACTACACGCAGACGCAGTTCGACGACGGTGGCGAGACAGGCGATCGCGAAGACGAGAAAACCTTCTTCACCCGCGCGCAATTCTCCTTCTGATTTGCTGCCGACTAATTTCTTGCCGATTTTCGCAAAGGATTTTCATGAACAACACATTCCGTTCGCTCCTGTTCGGCCTCGCGGTGGCGCTGGCTTCCGGCGCCGCGCAGGCGAAAGACGTCGAGCTGCTCAACGTCTCCTACGATCCGACGCGCGAGTTCTATGCCGAATACAACAAGGCCTTCGCCGCGCACTGGAAGCAGCAGACCGGCGAGACGGTCAGCGTCCGCGCCTCGCATGGCGGCTCCGGCAAGCAGGCGCGCGCGGTCGTCGACGGCCTCGAGGCGGACGTCGTCACGCTCGCCCTCGCCGCGGACATCGATGCAATCGCGGCCAACGGCAAGCTGCTGCCGGCCAATTGGCAGGCGCGCCTGCCGCACAACAGCGCGCCCTACACCTCGACCATCGTGTTCCTGGTGCGCAAGGGCAATCCGAAGCAGGTCAAGGATTGGGGTGACCTCGCCCGGCCCGGCATCGGCGTGATCACGCCCAACCCCAAGACTTCCGGCGGCGCGCGCTGGAACTATCTCGCGGCCTGGGCCTGGGCCTCGGCGCAGTATCGCGAGTCACCGAAGGTGCTCGACTACCTCGGCAAACTGTTCAAGAACGTGCCCGTGCTCGATACCGGTGCGCGCGGCTCGACCACCACCTTCGTCGAGCGCGGCATCGGCGACGTGCTGATCGCATGGGAGAACGAGGCCCTGCTCACGCTCGCCGACGCCGACACGCGCGGCAAGTTCGAGATCGTCATACCCAGCCTCAGCATCAAGGCCGAACCACCGGTCGCATGGGTCGACAAGAACGTGGCCAAGCACGGCACGCGCAAGCAGGCCGAGGCCTACCTGCGCTGGCTGTATTCGCCGGAAGGACAGCGCATCGCCGCGCGCAACGGCTATCGGCCGTCGCAACCGGAGACGGTGCCGGCCGCGGACCTCAAACGTTTCCCGGAAGTGAAGCAGGTGACCATCGACAACGCCTTCGGCGGATGGAAAAAAGCGCAGGCGGCGCACTTCGCCGATGGTGGGTTCTTCGATCAGATTTATGCACCGAAATGACGTGGGCTTTGCTCCTCCCCCTGCGAATGCAGGGGGTGAAGAGGCACGCTTGCGAGCCATTGGCTCGCGTGCCGATGAACGCCCGCAGGCTGTGCCCGCGGGCCGGAACCGTTGGGAGGGGATGGCGTCGGATCCGGTGCTCTCGTCGGAAGACGTCCATCTGCATGCTTCGGAAAGAGTTACTTGATACCGGGAACCCCTCCCCAACCCTCCCCTGCAGTCGCAGGGGAGGGAGCAAGCTTCGGAAAGAGTTGCCTGATACCGGGAACCCCTCCCCGGCCCTCCCCTGCAGTCGCAGGGGAGGGAGCTAAAGCCTCAAAACACGGAGACCTATGAGCGCCACCGCCCTGCCCCTGCCCTCCACCACCCGCTTCCGCCGACCGCTACCCGGCTTCGGCTTGAGCCTGGGCCTGGGTCTGGCGTGGCTGGGCCTGATCGTGCTCCTGCCGCTGGCAGCGCTCGCGATCCGTGCCGCAGGGCTCGGCATGGACGGCTGGCTGCGCGCCATCCAGGATCCGCGCGTGCAGGCGGCGCTCAAGTTGAGCTTCGGCGCCGCGTTCGCCGCGTCGATCGTGGCATTGTTTGCCGGCGCGCTGATCGCGTGGGTGCTGGTGCGCTATCGCTTTCCGGGCCGGCGCCTGCTCGATGCGATCGTCGACCTGCCGTTCGCGCTGCCCACCGCCGTCGCCGGTATCGCCCTGACTGCGATCTACTCGGCCAACGGCTGGGTCGGGCGCTGGCTCGAGCCGGAGGGCTTGAAGATCGCGTATGCACCGGCCGGCATCGTCATCGCGCTCGCCTTCATCGGCCTGCCGTTCGCAGTGCGCACGGTACAGCCCGTGCTCGAATCGCTCGGCCGCGAACAGGAGGAAGCAGCCGCTTCGCTTGGCGCTTCGCGCTTCACCGCGTTCCGCCGCGTGATCCTGCCGGAACTCGTGCCGGCGCTGCTGACCGGGTTCTCGCTGGCGTTCGCGCGCGGACTCGGCGAATACGGGTCGGTGATCTTCATCGCCGGCAACAAACCGTTCGCCACGGAGATCGCGCCGCTGCTGATCACCATCCGCCTCGAGGAATACGACTACAACGGCGCAATCGCGATCGCCGCGCTTCTGCTGGCCGCGTCCTTCGTCTGCTTGCTGGTGATCAACGCCGTGCCGTCGCTGTTCGCGCACGAACGCAGGACGCGTCGCAATGGTTGAACGCTTACCGCCACCTGGAGACGACGCACTGCAGGAGCCGGCCTGGCTGCGCTGGACGCTGATCGCGTTCGCGGTACTGGCGATGGCGCTACTGCTGGTGATGCCGCTGCTGATGGTGCTCGGCGCAGCGTTCGCGAAGGGCTTCGGCGTCTGGTTCGCCGCGCTGGTCGAACCCGATGCGGTCGCGGCGCTGAAGCTGACGCTGTTCGTCGCGGCGATCGTGATCCCGCTCAACGCGATCTTCGGCGTGTTCACGGCGTGGGCGGTGACGCGCTTCGAGTTCGCCGGCAAGCGCACGCTGATGGCGCTCATCGACCTGCCGTTCGCGGTCTCGCCGGTGGTGGCCGGGCTGTGCCTGGTGCTGCTGTTCAGTCCCACCCATGGCTGGTTCGCGGACGTGCTCGGGCATTACGACGTCAAGGTGCTGTTCGCGCGGCCCGCCATCGTGCTGGCGACGCTGTTCATCACCTTTCCGTTCGTGGTGCGCGAACTGATCCCGCTGATGCAGCAGCAGGGCAGCGACGAGGAGATCGCAGCACGCTCGCTCGGCGCCGGCGCTTGGACGATGTTCTTTCGCGTGACCCTGCCCAACATCAAGTGGGGGCTGCTGTACGGCGTGCTGCTGTGCGGCGCGCGCGCGATGGGCGAATTCGGCGCGGTGTCGGTGGTCTCGGGCCATATCCGCGGCCTGACCAACACGCTGCCGCTGCATATCGAGATCCTCTACAACGAATTCCAGGGCACTGCAGCATTTGCGGTGGCGTCGTTGCTGGCGGGCCTGGCGTTGGTGACGCTGGTGGTGAAATTCTGGCTGGAGGCGCGCCATGGCGAGGCGCTGGCGCAGTCGCATAGGCGGAATTGACATGCAACGACCAGATCGAAGCCAGTCCTCGCAGCGCCCTACCCGGTGCGCCGGACGCTGTGCCGTCGCTGAATTTTGCCGCGGCGCGATGCATCGTCGAGCCATCCACAAACAGTTTAATAACACGGCGGCAATGACATGAACCTTGCACACGATCTCTTCGCCATCGACAGCGAACAGCGCACGCAATCGGTCCTGCAAGCCGGTGGCGGCGCGGCGTCCACGGCGGCACGACCCGTCCTCGTCCATGATGGACGCCTGGCCACGACGAGGAAGGGCATGGATCTCAGCATCCAGGGCATCGGCAAGCGCTACGCGAACGTCGCCGCGCTCGACGCGATCGACCTCGACATCGCCTCCGGCGAACTGGTCGCCCTGCTCGGGCCGTCGGGCTCCGGCAAGACCACGCTGCTGCGCGTGATCGCCGGCCTGCTGCATCCGGATGCGGGACGGCTGCTGTTCGGCGACGAAGACGCGACGCAGCTCAGCCTGCGCGAGCGCAACGTCGGCTTCGTGTTCCAGCACTACGCGCTGTTCAAGCACATGACGGTCGCCGAGAACATCGCCTTCGGCCTGCGCAGCCGCCCTCGGCGCAAGCGCCCCGACAAGGCGACGATCGCGCGCCGCGTGGAGGAGTTGCTGACGCTGATCCAGCTGCCGGAGTACGGCGCGCGCTATCCGGAGCAGCTGTCGGGCGGCCAGAAACAGCGCGTCGCGCTGGCGCGCGCGCTGGCAATTGATCCCACCGTGCTGCTGCTCGACGAACCCTTCGGCGCGCTCGATGCGAAGGTGCGTGTCGAACTGCGGCGCTGGCTGCGGCGCCTGCACGAGCAAACCGGCCAGACCACGGTGTTCGTCACCCATGACCAGGACGAGGCGCTGGAACTCGCCGACCGCGTCGTACTGCTGCGCGACGGCCGCATCGAACAGGTCGGTACGCCCGACGAGATCTACCATGCGCCTGCGTCGCCCTACGTGTTCGAGTTCATCGGCCGCGCCAACGTGCTCGAAGGACGCGTCGAGAGCGGCCACTTCGTCGCCGAAGACCAGGCCGTGCGGCTGCCGGTTGCGGAACATGCGGATGGTCCCGCGACACTGCGTGTCCGGCCGCACGACCTCGACCTTGTCCAGGCCGGCGAAGGCCTGCGGGCGCGCGTCGTCGCAGTCCACCGGCGCGTCGACCATGTCGCCGTCGAACTGGCCGTGACCGGACAGGCGCGCACGCTGGAAGTCGACTTGATCGCGACGCCGAGCGTGGAAGTGCCGGCAACCGGTAGCGACGTCGGAGTGCGGCTGCTTCGGTTCCGCGTGTATCCGGTATCGGATGGACGCACCTCGCACGCGTGAACATGCGAAGCATGTTGGGTGGGCTCAAGCCCACCATTTTCGCGGTGCATCAAGGCAATCGGTGAGATGGCAAAGGTGGGCCAGGGCCCACCCTACGAACGCCCGTAAACATCCTCGTAGCGCACGATATCGTCCTCGCCGAGATAGCCACCGGACTGCACCTCGATCAGTTCCAGCATGTCGGTCGTCGGATTCTCCAGGCGATGCTTCGCGCCCAGCGGGATGTAGGTGGACTCGTTGGCCTGCAGGTCGAACACTTCGTCATCGCGGGTCACGCGCGCGGTGCCACGCACCACGATCCAGTGCTCGGCGCGATGCTTGTGCGACTGCAGCGACAGGCGCGCGCCCGGCTTGACCTTGATGCGCTTGACCTGAAAGCCGTCGTCGGCATCGATCGAGTCGTAGCTGCCCCACGGGCGATGCACCTCGCGATGCAGCGCGACCTGGCTGCGCTGCTCGGCCTTCAATCGCGAGACCACTTCCTTGACCTGCTGCACCTGGTCCTTGTGCGCGACGAGCACCGCGTCGTCGGTCTCGACCACGACGATGTCGTCGACGCCGACCAGCGCCACCAGGCGACGCGCGTAGGCATAGCTGTTGCGGGTGTCGACCGTGATCACGTCGCCATGGCGGGCGTTGCCGTCGCGGTCCTGCACGCTGACCGCCCACAGCGCCGACCACGAGCCGACGTCGTTCCAGCCGATGTCGACCGGCAGCACCATCGCGGCATCGGTCTTCTCCATCACCGCGTAGTCGATCGAGTCCGAAGGACAGGCCGCGAAGGCTTCCTTGTCGAGGCGGATGAAATCGCCATCGCGCGCAGCGGCGGCGAACGCAGCGCGCACGGCGCTTAGGATGTCCGGGCGGAAGCGTTCGAGTTCCTGCAGGTAGCGCGAGGCGCGGAACAGGAACATGCCGCTGTTCCAGTAATAGCCGCCCGCATCGAGGTATTCCTGCGCGGTGGCTGCATCGGGTTTCTCGACGAAGCGCAGCACGCGGCGCACGCCGGCGACGTTCTTGCCGCCGGGATCGGCCTGGATGTAGCCGAATCCGGTTTCCGCCGATTCCGGCACGATCCCGAACGTGACCAGCGCGCCTGCCTCTGCCGCCGCGCTGGCCCTGCGCACGGCGTCGCGGAACGCCCAGGCATCGCGCACGACGTGGTCGGAGGGCAGCACCAGCAGCAACGGATCGGCGCCATCTGCGCTGGCTTGCAAGGCCGCGGCGGCGATCGCGGGTGCTGTGTTGCGTCCCACCGGTTCGAGCACGATCGCGGCCGACGGCGCGCCGACCTGGCGCAGCTGCTCGGCGGCGAGGAAGCGATGTTCCTCGTTGGCGACGACGATCGGCGCCGCGCCGGCCAGTTCCGCGACGCGCAGCCAGGTCGCCTGCAACATGGTGTCGTCCCCGGCCAGCGGCAGGAACTGCTTCGGATAGGCCTCGCGCGACAGCGGCCACAGCCGTGTGCCGGAACCACCGGACAACAGCACCGGTTGCAGTATTGTCATGCCCATTCTCGTTCGATGCCTCGCTCTAACGGGTTGCTGAGTTTACCCTGTGCCAATCTCGGCGCCTGTCGGTCCGGAGACCGGATGACCGTTTTTGTGACTGCTGTTGATGCATCCGCAATCCAGCCAGATCCTCGTGGGCAGCAACGGCTTGCCTGGGCGCGCGCGGCCACCGGCGTGGCCGCGCTCGAACTGCAGCGCGCCTCGACCGATGCTGGCTTCCGCAGCTATTGGCGCACGCACGGCGGCGAAGACGGCACGCGTATCGTCATGGATTCACCGCCCGATCAGGAAGACGTGCAGCCATGGCTGCGCATGCACGCCTTGCTCGAGGCCGGCGGCGTGCGCGTGCCGCGCGTGCTTGCACAGGATGTCGAAGCGGGATTCCTGCTGCTGGAGGACCTCGGCGGTCCCACCCTGGCGCAGGTCATCGACGACGACAACGCCGACTGCCACGTCGATGCCGCCATCGGGCAATTGCTCAAGCTGCAGGCGATCGCGCCGCCGGCCTGGATCGGCGCATTCGGCGAGGCGTTGCTGCAACGCGATGCGGGATTGTTCGAGGAGTGGTTCCTGCGCCGCCATCTCGGCGTGGAACTCGATTGCGACGACAGCGACCGCCTCGAACTGGTGCAACGCCGCCTCATGGACAATGCGCTCGGGCAACGGAAAGTGCTCACGCATCGCGATTTCATGCCGCGCAACCTGATGCCGGTCGCTGATGGACCGGCGGTGCTCGACTTTCAGGACGCGGTGATCGGCCCGATCGCCTACGACGCGATCAGCCTGTTCAAGGACGCCTTTGCGAGCTGGCCGCTGGCGCGCGTCGATGCCTGGCTGGAACGCTATCACGCGCGCGCAGTGGCAGCCGGACTGCCGGTACCCCCGCTGCGGCAGTTCCTGCGCGATGCCGACTGGCTCGGCGTGCAGCGCCACCTCAAGATCCTCGGCATCTTCGCGCGCCTGCATCATCGCGATGGCAAGACCAGCTATCTGCGCGACGC
>JACMKK010000361.1 GCA_014380115.1 Luteimonas sp.
GAAGTAGCGGGTTTGCGCGGTGCTCCAGTCGCCGGATGCCACGCCGGGGACGATCGTGATCTTCGCGCTCGTGGCGGGCAGGGCACTGTTCTCTCGGTTGCCTTGGGCGGAGAATCCGGCCGTGGTGTCCAGGTCGACGTTTCGGCCCGCGAGAGCGACCAAATCGCCGGGGCCGTGTACCTTGATGCCGAAGGACTGAGTGTTCGGCAAGTTGATATCGCGCCCAGCTTCGAACAGCGAAAGTACCGAGTCGGATTGGTGCTGCACGTCGATTCGTGACGCCTCGGCCAGGATGTCCCGCGCCGCGATGACCCGGACCGGCGCTGCCAGCTGAATGCCGTTGGCGAGCGTGACGTCGCCTTGCGCGGAGATCAGTCGAACCGGTTCGGCGCCATCGGCCTGCAGCGGGGTGGCGTTGTTGAGAAACAGGAACGTTGGCACGACAGCCGCCGTAGGCGAATACCGACCGGGTGTCGTTGCCACGGGTTCGACGCCCTTGACCACCACGCGCGCGACCCTGAGTGAGTCACGAGAAGCGATCAGCAGCTCGGCACGGTCGTCCGGAATCTGGCCGAGCGTGGCATCGATGTTGGCCGCACCCGCAGGCGCGGCGATCAGCGCACGCGATGGAATGACCGATGGCACCTGAAAGCTGACCGTGTTCTCGATGTCGTTGAGTTGAGGTGACTGGGACGCATAGCGCAAGTCTCCCGACGTGGCGACTGCGCGAAGCGTTGCGTCCGGTGCGAGGCCGCCCAACACGAAGCCCAGACGGCCGTTGTCCTGCGTGTTGGTGTACTGGCTTGCTGAGGGAAGCAAGCCGAGCCCTGCGACGCGCCCGACGATCGAATCGCTGCGCGCATCAATGTCCACCATTGAATTGCCGTGCAGAACTTGAAGGTATGCGCTGCCCTCGTTCACGATCCTGGCCCCGGCCTCGACATCGTTTCCGGCACTTACTCGAAGGCGCGGGCCGTCGGCGACGACAAGGCCGCCGGAAACGTTGCGGTCAGCCTGCAGCGACGCACTGCCGGCGCCGAATCTGACGACCTGCGGATCAGTACCCGAAACCGTCGGCACGATGTAGCCGCTCGACCCTGCAGCGAGCTGCACATTGCGCGCGTCGCGCCCGGCGCTCACCTGCACGTCACCGCCGCCGAGGCTGCCGAAACCTTGCCGGAACTTGTCGTACCGCGACCACCAGGAGACGACGTTGGTCGTGCCGGCACTGTCGCCGCGCCACCACCACTGGGTCGCGTACTGCGTTCTGGCATTGGGGCCGGCCGGCGCGCCGAGCACGTCGCGTTCGGCTCGCACGATCACTGTGCCGCTGCCATCGAGCATCGGCGATTGCGCGGTCCCACCTACCACCGCGTACGCCGAGCCTGTCGACTGTGGCCGCACCCATCCCGCGAGGCTCGCCACCGGCACCGGCGCACCCGTGGTGTAGGCCACCGCCTGGCGGTTCAGCAAGCTCACGTCGCGCCCGGCGGCGATATCGATGTCGCCGGTCGTGGTGCGAACGATCACGTCGGTGTTCGCGCGGCCGATCACGACATCGCC
>JACMKK010000362.1 GCA_014380115.1 Luteimonas sp.
CGAGCGCGCGCTGCCTGTCCGTCACCGGGACCGGGCGCCCGCAGGCGAGCGGCACCTTCGTCGCGCAATGCCGCGGCAAGTTCGCCGACTTCATCGTGCCCAAGGACACGCTGCCGGGTGCCTACGCGGGCCCGTGGTTCCAGCCGAACCTGATCGAGAAGGCCGCGACCGGCGTGCCGGGCGGCTCGCGGCCGTGGCTGGCCATCGATCCCCGCGACGCCGACGAGCGTCTCGCCTATGCGCTGGCGCTGCGCAATTACGCGTTCGGCAGCAGCGTGGTGCGCGACCTCACGCCGCAGCTGACCGACGATGCCGACTATCGCGATCCGGCGGGTGGCGCCGTCAGCGCCGCGCAGCGCAACCAGAAGTGGTATCCGGCACCGCGCATGTTCTACGGCCGCACCAACGTACCCGGCACGCGCGAGGCCGCGCACGGCATGACGCTCGAGCGCACCGTGCGCGTCAACGAGCTCGGCGGCAACACGGTCGCGTTCCCGAACTACGCCGTCGCCTACTACGACGCGCGCGGCGGACGCGTGTTCCAGCGCCTGTGGAAGACGACCACGCCCGGCGTCGACCAGCCCAAGCTCAGCGGCATGAAGTTCACCGAGGGCAGTTTCGTCTTCAAGCTGCTGTACAGCGCCGCGGCGCCGTCGGCGTTCCCGCAGGACCTGCTGGCCGGATCGCTGCAGGTCGACATCCTCCCCAACCCTGGCGGCACGCCGGTGGCCGTGCGGCTGATGCAGATCGACATCGCGGTGAAGGACAAGCGCGCCGGCCCGACCGGCTGGTACTTCGCCACCTATGCCTACGATGCGACGCACGCCGGCGACTCGCCGTGGACGAAGATGGCGCCGGTCGGCTTGATGTGGGGCAACGATCCCGACGGCGCGCCGATCACCGAATCGTGGATCAATCCCGCTGCGCCGGCCTATGCGCGCGCGCATCTAGGCGTCGACGACCGCCTCAATGGCCCGGTCGACAATCCTGCGTCTGCGTGCATGAGTTGCCACAGCACCGCGCAGGCGCCGTCACTGGCGCCGATGCTGCCGAGCGGCGCCTGTGCGCAGCCGCCGTTTCGCGCCGACTGGTTCCGCAACCTGCGCGGCACGACGGCGTTCGGCCGTCGCCAGCCGTCGGGACAGACCTGCCAGACCGATGCGTCCGGCGTCACGATCACCGCGGCCGACTATTCGCTGCAGCTGTCGGCGACGGTAGCGCGCGCGTTGCCGACGGCGAACGGCGGCCAGACCTTCAATCCCTGCACCTGGGACGAAGATGCACCGCCGCCGTCCGCGCTGGTCGCAGCTTCGGAGCAGGCATCGCGCCTGCAGCGCGAGGACATCCGCCAGTTCGAAGTCACGCGCGATCCTGATCAGTCCGATCCTGATCAGTCCGATCCTGATCAGTCCGATCCTGATCAGTCCGATCCTGATCAATCCGATCCGCAGCAGTCCGATCCGCAGCAGCCCTAGCGCGCGAGTGCCGTCGACATCGCGCCCGTCACCGCGGGCGCGAACGTGTCGAGCCGGGAGAGTCGTGACGGCGGCATCCCGAACATGCCGCTGAACGCATCGCTGAAGTGGGCCGAACTGGAGAAGCCAGCGGTGTGCGCGGCTTCGGTCAGCGTTGATCCGCTGCGCATCGCCTTGAGCGCCGCGCCCATGCGGATCCAGAGCCGGTAACGCCGGAACGGCACGCCGGTTTCCGCCTTGAACAGGTGCAGGAACCGCGACGGCGACAGACAAGCATGGAATGCGGCCTGCGCCAGGCCATGGCGTTCGGCGGGTGACGAGTGCAGGCGCAGCAGGGCATCGACGATGCGGGGGTCGCGGCTCGGCACAGGCGACAGTCCAAGCAGTGTCGACAACTCGTAGCGGACCTCGCGCCATGGCGCGC
>JACMKK010000363.1 GCA_014380115.1 Luteimonas sp.
GGTCACGGTCTCGGTCAAGGACAGCGTGGCCTTCTACGACCGCAACGCCTTGCGCGTGCGCGAGGAACTCGAAACGCTGGCGCGCAACGAGGCGCCGGGCATCGGTGCCGACACGGTCGAGGCGCTCGGCCCTCCGGCCAACGGCGAGCAGCGCTACGCGGCCTGGCGTTGTAGCCGATAGCTGGCTTGTCTCCCTGCTTCGCTCCCTCCCCTCCGAATGGAGGGGAGGGCCGGGGAGGGGTGGAGTGAGCGCCCGCGGTCCTTCTGAAACATCGAGTCCCATCTGCTCCGCCGCCTGGCGCAGCCGAGGATGTAGGGGGATCGAGGAGCAGAGACTCTTTCGGTGAATGTTTCGGATCCGAAGCAACCCCTCCCCAACCCTGCCCTGCAGTCGCAGGGGAGGGAGCTAAAATCGGGGGAGGGAGTTACCTCGTCCAATCCGGTAATCTAGCGCCCCCGTCGTACCGGCCCACCGAATGCCCCCCGCCATGTTGTTCGAGCAAGTCTCCATCGCGGGACTGGCGCACATCGATGCGCCCAACACACTGACTTCCGATGAGATCAACGCCCGGCTGCGCCCGACCTTCGAGCGCCTGGGAATGACCACCGACGTGCTCAAGGACATCGCCGGCATCCACGAGCGCCGCTTGTGGAACGCCGGCATGCAGGCCTCCGACGCCGCCACGCTCGCCGCCGAAGCCGCCCTGCTCGACGCCGGCGTGCCGCGCGAGAAGATCGGCCTGCTCGTCAACACCTCGGTCAGCCGCGACTGGCTCGAGCCGTCGACCGCGAGCATCGTCTGCGGCAACCTCGGCTTGTCCGAGGACTGCCAGAACTTCGACGTCGCCAATGCCTGCCTGGCCTTCATCAACGGCATGGACATCGCCGGGCGCATGCTCGAACGAGGCGAAATTGATTACGCGCTGATCGTCGACGGCGAAGTCTCCAACCTCGTCTACGAGAAGACCATCGAGCGCATGTCGCGCCCCGACATCACCGAAGCCGAGTTCCGCGAGGAGTTCGCCTCGCTCACCCTCGGCTCCGGCGCCGCCGCGATGGTCATGGCGCGGCGCGAGCTGGTGCCCGACGCGCCGCGCTACAAGGGCGGCGTCACCCGCGCGGCGACCCAGTTCAACTCGTTGTGCCGCGGCAACCTCGACCGCATGGTCACCGATACCAAGGCGTTGCTGACCGAAGGCTTGAAGCTCGCGCAGAAGACCTTCGCCGCCGCGAAGCTCGGTCTTGGCTGGGCCGTCGACGAGATCGACCAGTTCGTGATCCACCAAATCAGCCGCGTGCACACCGAAGTGTTCACCAAGACGCTCGGCATCGACCCGAAGAAGGTCACCACGATCTTCGGCGAGTTCGGCAACATCGGCCCGGCCTCGGTGCCGATCGTGCTGTCCAAGCTCAAGGCAATGGGTCGACTGAAGAAGGGCGACCGCGTCGCGCTGATGGGCATCGGTTCGGGCTTGAATTGCTCGATGGCCGAAGTGGTCTGGTAATGCTGCGAACAGCGCGCCCATGAACAGCGCGCCTGCTGCGCCCATCGCCGCTCGCGCGTGATGGACGCCACACGTTTTCCCGATTACCCGTTCCAGCCGCGGCGCATCGAGGTGCGCCCCGGCATCGCGATGTCGTACCTCGACGAAGGCCCGCCCGCCGGTGAGCAGGATGATCGCGAAGTCGTCGTCATGCTGCACGGCAATCCGTCGTGGAGCTATTACTGGCGGCATCTGGTGCTCGGGTTGCGCGACCGCTATCGCTGCATCGTGCCGGACCATGTCGGCATGGGCCTGTCGGACAAGCCCGGCGACGATCGCTACGCATACACGCTGCAGTCGCGCGTCGACGATCTGACCACCTTGCTCGACCGCCTCGGCATCACCGGTTCGGTGACGCTGGCGGTGCACGACTGGGGCGGCATGATCGGCTTCGGCTGGGCGCTGTCGCATGCGGCGCAGGTGCGGCGATTGTTGATCACCAACACAGCGGCATTTCCATTGCCTTCGGCGAAGGCGATGCCCTGGCAGTTGAAGCTCGGCCGCGACCTGAAACTTGGCGCGCTGCTGATCCGCGGATTCAATGCCTTCGCCGCCGGCGCCGCGCGCGACGGTGTCGTGCGCGACATGCCGGCCGACGTGCGCGCGGCTTACCTGGCGCCGTACGACTCCTGGGAAAACCGCATCGCCACGCTGCGTTTCGTGCAGGATATTCCGTTAGGCGAACGCGATCCTGCGTGGGCGCTGGTTGCCGAATCGGGCCGGCGCCTGCACGAGTTCGCGAGTCGTCCAGCCTTCGTTGGCTGGGGTTTGCGTGATTTCGTGTTCGATGCGCATTTCCTCGAAGGATTCACGCGTGCGTTGCCGCGGGCCGAGGTGCATGCCTTCGAGGATGCTGGGCATTACGTGCTCGAGGACAAGCATGAAGTGCTGGTGCCGGCGATGCGCCGGTTCTTGGACTCCTCCCCTACGAAGGTAGGGAAGGTTGGGAGGGGTTGAGTGGGCGCCAGCGATTCGTCTGACGAGCGGACACCCCTCCCCAACCCTCCCCTCCATTCGGAGGGGAGGGAGCAGAACGGCAACATCGCCGCATCCCTGCCCCGCCTCGCACGCGAACGCCCCGAACAGATCGCCATCCGCTGCCCCGGCCGCAACGGCCGCTACGACATCGCGCTGACCTACGCGCAACTCGACGCGCGCAGCGATGCCATCGCGGCCGGACTGGCGAAGCACGGCATCGCACGCGGCACGCGCACGGTGGTCATGGTGCGGCCGACGCCGGAGTTCTTCCTGCTGATGTTCGCGCTGTTCAAGGCCGGCGCGGTGCCGGTGCTGGTCGATCCCGGCATCGACAAGCGCGCCTTGAAGCAATGCCTCGACGAAGCGAAACCCGAAGCCTTCATCGGTATTCCGCTCGCGCACGCCGCGCGCATCCTGCTGCGATGGGCGCCGTCGGCGCGCACGCGGATCACCACCGGCACGCAGGCATGGCTCGCCGATGCGACGCTGGCGCAGATCGAACGCGCGGGCCAGGGTGCAGCATCGCAACTGGCCGACACGCAGGCCGACGACATCGCCGCGATCCTGTTCACCAGCGGCTCGACCGGCGTGCCGAAAGGCGTGGTCTACCGGCATCGCCACTTCGTCGCGCAGGTCGGGATGCTACGCGATGCGTTCGGCATCGAGCCGGGCGGCATCGACCTGCCGACGTTCCCGCCGTTCGCATTGTTCGATCCGGCGCTGGGCCTGACCTCGATCATTCCCGACATGGATCCGACACGCCCGGCACAGGCGGACCCGCGCAAACTCGTGCGTGCGATCGAGCGTTTCGGCGTGACGCAGCTGTTTGGGTCGCCGGCCTTGATGGACGTGATCGCGCGCCATGGCGTGCACCTGCCGACGATCCGGCGCGTGACTTCAGCAGGCGCGCCCGTGGCGGCAGGCGTGGTCGCGAAGATGCGCAGCCTGTTGCCCGACGACGCGCAGTTCTGGACGCCGTACGGCGCCACCGAATGCCTGCCGGTGGCGGTGATCGAAGGTCGCGAACTGGTCACGCTGCGCGAGCGCACCGAGCAGGGCGCCGGTACCTGCGTCGGCCGCGCGGTGCCGCCGAACCTGGTGCGATTGATCCGGGTCGACGACGACGCGATCGAGACCTGGTCCGACGACCTGCAGGTCGCCGGCGGACTGGTCGGCGAAATCACCGTCGCCGGTCCCAGCGTCACCGACAGTTATTTCAATCGCCCTGAAGCGACGCGATTGGCAAAAACTCGCGAAACGCTGCCCCCTCTCCCGCTTGCGGGAGAGGGTTGGGGTGAGGGCGCCCGCGCAGCGGGCGAACGCATCGTCCACCGCATGGGCGACCTCGGCTATTTCGATCGCGAAGGCCGCCTCTGGTTCTGCGGCCGCAAATCGCAACGCGTGGTCACCGTGCGCGGCACGCTATGCACCGAACAGGTCGAGCCGGTGTTCAATACGCATCCGGAAGTGCGGCGCACCGCGCTGGTCGGCATCGGCACGCGCGGCACGCAGACGCCGGTGCTGTGCGTGGAACTGCGCAAAGGCGTGGCGCGCACCGAGCACGAACGCATCGCCGAGGAACTGCTGCACATCGGCGAAGGCTTCGTGCATACCGCCAAGGTCGAAACCTTCCTGTTCCATCCGGGCTTTCCGGTCGACATTCGCCACAACGCCAAGATCGGACGCGAGAAACTCGCGGCGTGGGCGGCCAGGCGCGTGCGCGCATGAAGATACTGGTCACCGGTGGCGGCGGTTTCCTCGGGCAGGCCTTGTGCCGCGGCCTGGTCGAACGCGGGCACGAGGTCACCAGTTTCAACCGCGGCCTGTATGCGCCACTCGACGCACTCGGCGTGCGCCAGGTGCAGGGCGACCTCGCCGATCGCGACGCGCTGATCGCCGCCGCGCGCGGCGGCGACGCGATCTTCCACAATGCGGCGAAGGCGGGCGCGTGGGGCAGCTACGACAGTTATCACCGCGCCAATGTCATCGGCACCGACAACGTCATCGCCGCGTGCCGCGCGCACGGCATCGCCAGGCTGGTGTACACCTCGACGCCGAGCGTCACCCACCGCGCCACGCATCCGGTCGAGGGCGGCACCGCCGACAGCGTGCCATACGGTGCAGGTTTCAAGGCGCCGTACGCGACGACCAAGCTGATCGCCGAGAAGGCGGTACTCGCCGCCAACGACGCCATGCTCACGACGATCGCGTTGCGACCACGGCTGATCTGGGGGCCAGGCGACCAGCAACTGCTGCCGCGCCTGGTCGAACGCGCGCGCGCCGGCCGCTTGCGCTTCGTCGGCGACGGCAACAACGTCATCGACACGACCTACATCGACAACGCCGCGCAGGCGCATTTCGATGCCTTCGACCATCTCGCGCCGGGGGCGGCATGCGCGGGTCGTGCCTACTTCATCAGCAACGGCGAGCCGAGGACGGTGCGCGCGATCGTCAACGGCCTGCTGCGTGCGGCCGGTGCGCCGGAAGTCGAGAAGACGATCCCGTTCGGCGCCGCCTACGTGATTGGTGCGGTTTGCGAAGGGCTGTGGACCTTGCTGCCGTTGCGCGGCGAACCACCGCTGACGCGTTTCCTCGCCGAGCAGCTCAGTACCACGCATTGGTACGACATGGCGCCGGCGACGCGGGATTTTGGGTATGTGCCGCGGATTCGTATCGAAGAGGGTTTGCGTCGCTTGCGGGAGTCTTTCAGCGGCGACGCATAGCTCCTCCCCCTGCGAATGCAGGGGATGAAGAGGCAC
>JACMKK010000364.1 GCA_014380115.1 Luteimonas sp.
CTACCTTCCGGCGCCCGAGCACCAGGTCTGGTCGTTCGCGCCCTGGGCCGGCGATGTCCTGCACGGCATCGTGGCCGTGCTCTCGCGTGGCGAAGCGCGCGGAGCATTGAATGCGCTTTGGCTCGGCATCGCGGCGGCATCCGCGTGGGCAGCGATCGCGCGGCTGTCGGCGTCTCCGGACGAGCGCTGGGCCTGTGTCGCACTCCTGGCCAGCTTTCCGCCGCTGGTCTGGCTGGTCGCGGGCATGCAGACCGAGTTGCCCGCCATCGCCGTGCTGATCGCGTTGGCAGCGGTGCTGTTGCCGGCATCACCCTCGAAGACTGCTTCCATCGACTCCGACTCCGGCCATCGCATCTTCGCGGCCGCCATCCTGCTGGGCGGCCTGGCGGCATTGAAACCCGTACATCTGTTCGCCGCGTTGCCGTTGCTGGCCTATGCGGGTTGGCAGCAGCGCGCGCACTGGCCGTGGCGGAAGTTGCTGCTCGGGTTGGTGATCGTGGTCCTCGTCGGCGGATCGAGTTACTGGTTCGCCTGGCAGCGCACGGGCAATCCGCTGTTGCCGCTGTTCAATGCGAGCTTCGCGTCTCCGTATTTTCCGCTGCACGATTTCGACGATCCACGCTGGCACGCCGGGTTCGGACCCATGCTGCTTTGGAACATGGTGGTCGACACCGACCGCTACCTCGAGGCCTGGGATGGTGGCTTGGGCATTGCGCCGATCGCATTGGCGGGCGCATGGCTGGTCGCACTGCTGCGTTCCGACGCGCGCGCCTTCGCGATTGCCGCGACGCTGACGGTCGTGTTGCCGCTGCTGCCGCTGCAGTACGCGCGCTATGCGTTCCCGGGCATGGCCTTGTTGCTGGTCGCGGTGCTGCCGGGCACGGAAGCGGTCACGGGCAGGCGTTTGTTCGCATGGACGATCGCGGGCATCTGCGTGGTCAACCTCGCTTTTCAAGCCAACTCGGGCTGGACGCACCATTCGGCGGCACTGAAACGCGTGTTGCGCACAGGCGGCGATGCGTCGGCGATCTTTCCGCACTACGTTCCCGAGCGCACATTGATCGGGGCCATCCCAGAAGGCGATCGCTCGATCGTGCTCGCCACCGATCCCCTGCGTGGCTACATCGCCGAACTGGCCGGCCGCGGCCGTGCGGTATCCTCGCACGACCCCACCTTCGAAGCGGCGCGAATCGCCGCCGATGCCGATGCGTCAGGTTCCCGCTGGCAGGCGTTGTTCGCGGCAAGCCGCGCACAATGGATCCTGATGACGCCCTCCCAGTCGAGCGCCGCGCTGCGCAAGGCCCTGATCGATGCACGCGCAACGCGCATCGCGAGTGCGGGCGATGCCGAGTTGTGGCGATTGCCGGAACGTGCACCTCGCGCAGGCCGCGCGCGATGAGCCTCAAGCGGCAAAGCCGCCATTACCTGCTGATCGGCGGCCTGCAATGGCTGGTCGACTGGGGCGTGATGGTCGGCCTGAGCCATCTCGGCCTGCCGATCGAGCCGGCCAACGTCGCAGGCCGCATCAGCGGCGCGATGCTCGGCTACTGGCTCAACGGCAAGCTGACGTTCGCCGGCGACGACACCGCGGTGGGTCGTACGCAACTGCTGCGCTTCGTGATGCTGTGGCTGTGCACCACCGTGGTCAGCACCTGGGCGATGGGGCACATCGACGATGCGCTGGGCCTGAAATGGGCCTGGCTGGCGAAACCGGCGGTGGAACTCGCACTCGGTGTGTTTGGCTTTCTGGTATCGCGTCATTGGGTCTACAAGCGCTGATATTCCGGCAGCTTGACGCCGTCCCGCTATCGTAGGAGTCATAGCGGCATGCCGCTATCGTTTACGTCTGGTCGCGAGCGCCTGCTGCTGGAATCTCGCGGTTGAACGACTGCGCCATGCGGCCATCACTCCTACAAAGCAAAACGCCGGCGAAAGCCGGCGTTTGTTTTTTTAATTCGCAACCCATCCAAGCCGTCAGTGCTTTAGGTTCTTCCGCAACC
>JACMKK010000365.1 GCA_014380115.1 Luteimonas sp.
CCGCCTCGGCCTTCGCGGCGGGCTTGTCGGCAGGCGCCGCCTCGTCGGCGGCCTCGATCATCGCCACCACGCCGCCCTCGGACAGCGTGTCGCCGACCTTGACCTTGAGCTCGCGCACCACGCCGGCAAACGGCGCCGGCACTTCCATCGTCGCCTTGTCCGATTCCAGCGTGATCAGGCCCTGGTCCTGCGCGACAGTGTCGCCGACCGCGACCAGCACCTCGATGACCGGCACGTCGTCATAGCCGCCGATGTCCGGGACGCGCGCTTCCTTGAGGTTGGCCATGCGGCCCTCCGCGATGCAGGGGAATGG
This sequence comes from Luteimonas sp., assembly GCA_014380115.1. GTDB lineage: Bacteria > Pseudomonadota > Gammaproteobacteria > Xanthomonadales > Xanthomonadaceae > Luteimonas. Next base: position 314 of record JACMKK010000365.1, read on the forward strand.
CTATTGTGGCCGCATGCGCGTTAAGCGCCAACCACGCGCGCAAAAAAAAGCCCTCCGGGGGATACGGAGGGCATGCGGCGCGGCCGGCGGCGGGGGAGAGAAGCCCGTCAGGCGTCGTCGCGATCCTTGGATGGATTGATGTAGAGCAGGTTCAGCGGCTTGCCGCCGCGCAGCCGGTATTCCAGCGCGTTGTCGATGCGATCGAGCCCCTCCATGCGCCGGCACAGGGCTTCGGCGTTGCGCTCGAGCGCCTCGGCGCGCGGCTCGATGCGGGCTTCGATTTCCTTTTCCATGTTCTCCATGCGCTGCAGGCGCGAGGTGTCGCCGGAGAAGGCCGCGCGAATGGCGCCGCCGACGATGTCGCCGATCACCATCGGAATGACATCGCCGACCGCCCGACCGATCGCCTCGCCGAGTTCGTCGCTGCTGTAGTGCGTGGCCGTCACCGAACGCGCCAGGCGCGCGTCGATCTCCTTGCGCGCCTTGGCCAGCCGGGTGCGGGTCTCGGCAGGATCGCTGCTGAAGCCGACGGCGACCTCACCGAGCGCGGTGAAGGCGATATCGGCGGCGTCGCGTCCGACCTGCAACGCCAGCGGCATGATCGCGCGCGCTTCGCGCTCGTATTGGAGGACGCGGCTGCGATCGGCGGCGCTCAGCGTGACCCACTCGTCGTCGACGAACAGGCGGCCCTCGCGCATCACGATCGCCTGTGGCGTTCCGGTGTCACGGGTGAAAATCACGCTGCGATCGTTGAGCGTGAAGTCGTAATCGCTGTCGACGTCGCAATCGACCTGGACGCCGCGGTTTCCCTTGGCGACGACCTGTCCGCAGGCCAGCAGCAATGCCACGCCCAGCCATGCCTTGCGCATCGTCCAGTCCTCGCTTGTCCTTTCGTGATGCCGATGATGGCGCGGATGGCGCCGCCCGTCCCGTGCCAGTGGGCGGCATGACCTTCGTCATGAGGCCATCGGATCTTGCAACGTTATCGCCTGCGGACGCGTCTCCATGGATGTGGACTCCCCCACCGCATCCGGAACAACGCCATGTCTTCCCTGCATCTGGTTCTCTGTCGCGGCGCGATCGCACTCGGCCTGGCGCTCGCGGGCGTGTGCGGCGGCCATGTCTTCGTGGCGCTGTCGGCGAACGATGCGCAGCTGCGCCGGTCGGACGACATGTCCGCAACAGAAGTCCGTCGTGCGCCACCGCGCCTCGCGCAGGCCCACGACGGGTTTCCGCAGCGGACGGATGCGCGCGTTCGCGTGCGGAAGCCTGCGCGCCTGCTGCCGTTGAGATGAACCGTTCCGCGAAGTTCCCTCGTTGCGCGCTTCGGGCGCAAGCGGCATTCATGTGCCTGCGACTACGGTGTCGGCGCCCTCTCCACAGGGCCAAGAACATGAACGAGGAGAATTTCCATGCGGTCCTTTCGTACCTTGACACTTGCACTCGCTGTCGTCACCGCCGTTCCCGCGGCATTCGCACAGGACGCGACGGCCGATAGCGCTTCGGGCAAGCGCGTTTCCGTGGTCGGCGGCTATGCGCTGGCCGAGCCCACGCGCAATCCTTCCATCGCCGGCACCCGCGCCAATGTCGACGGCGACGGTGCGGCGACCTTGGGCATCAGCTACAACATCAACGACAACATCGCGGTCGAAGCCTGGGGCGCAGCGGACAAGTTCGGCCACCGCGTGCGCACCGCCGATGGCAAGGTCGCCAGCGTCGACGCGCAACCGTATGCGGTCAGCGGCCAGTACCACTTCGGCAATGCCGACAAGATCGTGCGTCCATTCGTCGGCCTCGGCTATTACGAGAGCAACTACGACGGCGAGAAGGCCGAACCCACGGGCGCGCTCGCCGGCCAGCGCATCGGCGTGGAAACGGTGAAGGGCGGCATGGCCACGGCCGGCGTCGACGTCAACATCAGCCCGACCTGGTTCGCGCGCGCCGATGCGCGTTACCTGCAGGGCAGCTCCGACGTGAAGGTCGACGGCGTCAAGGCCGGCGAGGCGGAACTCAATCCGGTCGTGCTCGGCGTCGGCATCGGCGCGCGCTTTTGATCGGGCTGCCTTCGATCGGCCTGATCTGATCGACGTGGCCTGACCGACGCGGCCGCTTGTCGGCCATGAGGTCTGCAATCGTGACATTGACATCGCGCGTGGCTGCAAGGCGACGCGCGATGTCGCATTCGAGCATGTCCCTACCGGTCCCTCACGCCAGAGTGTGAGCGGCATATGTCACCGCAGCGACGGCTCACGTCGGGGGTCAGGCACCTTTGTCACGTCTGTACTCGGACAGGACGTCGTCCACGCCGGGATTGGCACGGCCCTTGCCGTTGACGAACACGATCGGGATCTCGCCCTGCATCACGGTGTTGATGCGGTCGAGCACCGCGCGTCCGGGATCGGCATCGAAAGTGAAGTTCGCACTATGCGAGCGCGTCACCGGAATCCCCCTGCTGGCAAGCTGGCTGGCCAGCGCATCCGCACGCTGCGCGGCTTCGGACGGACAGTTTTCGGGTGCGAAGATCACCACGCCACGCGCAGCCATACCGCTGGGCAGCGGCATCGCGACAAAGCCGTGCTCGCTCGGTGCTTCCAGCGCGGCCGCGGCGGTCGCCAAGCTGTGTTTCTGCCAGTAGTGCCATCCGCCGCCCGCGATGGCGAGCAACACTGCGAGCCTGATGAGGTTCATGAAGCCAATCCCCTGGGTTGTGAACGAGCCCGCGCGTTGCTTCCGGAAAGTCTATCGGGATTTCCGAGGCAACAGCCCCCCGCACGGGTCAGCGACCGCGTGCCACCGCACTCTTCTCGCGCTCGGCGTGGAACTCCGAATCGGCATTCCACGTCGGCCATGCCTCCGAGTCGGCGAGTCCGCGAATCAGGTGATAGACCGTGGTGATATCGGCTACCGGGCCGCGCATGTCCCAGGCGGCGCTGAACTCGTCGTCGGGCTGGTGATAGCGCTTGGCGAAGTAGTCCGCGCGTGCGGCATCGCCGCCGGCCTTGCCGCCGTCGAACTGATCCATGCCGGGGCCGATGGTGATGCCGGGCACGCCGGCCTGCGCGAACGCGAAATGGTCGGCCCGGTAGAACAGGCCCACGGACAGGTCGGGATCGGGCGAATACGCGCGCCCATCGACGGCTGCAGCTTTCGCCAGGTCCTGTTGCAGCGAGACCTTGCCGTCGCCCCACGAGGCGATGTCGCGCGCCGGGCCATCGGGGCTCCACATTTCCATGTTGAGCACGGCCGCGGTGGTCGCGAGCGGGCGCAGCGGATGCGCGGCGTAGTACTTGGCGCCGAGCAGGTTCTTCTCCTCGGAGGTCGTCGCCAGAAACAACAGCGAGCGCTGCAGCGGTTTGCCCGCGTTGAACACCCGCGCCAGTTCGATCATCGACGCGATCGCGGTGGCGTTGTCGACCGCGGCGTTGTAGATGCGGTCACCGCTGGCATCGGGTGTGCCGATGCCGTAGCCGTCCCAGTGGCCAGAGACGATCACGGTCTCATCCGCGCGCTTGCTTCCGGGTAGCACGCCGAGCACGTTGCGACTGGTGATCCGATCGCGCTGCGTGGCGAAATCCACCGACAGGGTCGTGCCCTTCAACGTGACCGCCTTGAACCCTTTGCGCTGCGCCCGCGTCTTCTCCGCTTCGAGGTCGAGGCCGGCGTCCTTGAACAGCGACATCGCAAGATCGCGCTGGATCCAGCCGCGCACCGGCACGTGCGCGCGCTCGGCATCGGGCCGCACGATGTCGAACTGCGGGCTGACGCCGGAATTTCGCACCGTGGTCCAGCCATACGAGGCTGGCGCGGTCTCGTGCACGAGCAGCACGCCGCTCGCGCCCTGGCGCGCGGCTTCCTCGTACTTGTAGGTCCAGCGCCCGTAGTAGGTCAGCGCGCGTCCGCCGAACAAGCCCGGCTGCGGCGTCTCGAAATCGGGATCGTTGACCAGCACCACCGCGACCTTGCCCGCGAGGTCGACGCCGGCGTAATCGTTCCAGCCCAGTTCCGGCGCAACGATGCCGTAGCCGACGAACACCAGTGCCGCGTTCTCCAGGTGCACGCGCTTGCCGGGGCGCAGCGTCTGCACGACCGCATCCTCGCCCTGCTTCAGCGCGCGCTTGCCGCTGCCGTTGCTGACCGACATGACCACGTCGCCATCGATCGTCGTGCGGTCGAGTTGCACCGCCTGCGTCCAGCCGCCGTCCTCGCCGGCGGGCTGCAGCCCGGCCTTGCGGAACTGCTCGACGAGATAGGCGACGGTCCGGTCCTCACCGGCCGTCGCAGGTGCGCGGCCCTCGAATGCATCGGAAGCCAGCGTGCGCAGGTGCGCGGCGACGTTGTCGGCCTGGATGCCGCCACCCGGCAGTTCGGTGGCTTGCAGCGGCAGGCAGGTGGCAGCGGCCAGGGCGATGACGAGGCAATAACGCATGCGAGATCCGAAATGCTGTTGTTCGAACGATGGATTATGCGGCAGGCCCCGAATCCATGCGGTGCACCGCGACGAGGTGCTCGTCGCCTTCGCCCCCTTTGGAAAAGGGGGCAGCGCGGCGCGTAGCGCCAAGCGGGGGATTTGCTTTTCGCGGTGAGCTCACCGTCGCGCATAGCCCTGCACAAGATCAAGAGCAAATCCCCCGTCATGCACTTGCGCGGATGCCTGCCCCCTTTTTCAAAGGGGCAAACAACTGCGCGGCACCCGTCGGCGACCATGGGCTTGGCGCTTCCGAGAAGGATTTCCCGCTGCCGTGGCGGTTGCTGCTGTTGTTGTCGCCGCCAGCACTTCACACTATGGCGATATGAAGCACGAAAAACCCTCGATTCCCGGCACCGCCGATCCCGACCTGCTCGCGCGCCTACGCGAGATCGCCGGCACCATCGAACAGGTCGCCAGCGATCGCTCGCTGCTCGACCATCTCGATCCCGTCGAACGCGCGCGCCTGCAGCAGGCGCTGGCGAGCCTGCACGCCCCTTCCGATCCCGTCGCCCGCCGGCAGCGCCGCAAGGCTGCCGCGCGAGCGCGCGTTTCCGCACAGAACGCGCACGATGATGCCGTACTCGACGCGACCGGCATCCGCACGCTGCGACGCAAGCCGGTGTTCACCACGCCCAACTATTTCCCGCCAGAAGGCTTCGTCGCACGCGATGTCGACGACGCGGGCGAGGTGCGCGAGGCACTCGAGCCCCAGCATTGCTACGTGTGCAAGCGGAAGTATTCGCGCATCCATCACTTCTACGACCAGCTGTGTCCGGAGTGCGCGGCGTTCAACTTCGCCAAGCGCACCGAGCTGGCCGACCTGCATGGCCGCGTCGCGCTGCTGACCGGCGGCCGCGTCAAGATCGGTTACCAGGCAGGCCTGAAGCTGTTGCGCTGCGGGGCCCGCCTGATCGTCACCACGCGCTTTCCGCGCGACTCCGCGACACGTTATGCGCAGGAACCCGATTTCGAAGCTTGGGCCGACCGTCTCGAGATCTTCGGCCTCGACCTGCGCCACACGCCCAGCGTCGAGGCGTTCTGCGCGCACCTGCTGGCGACCCACGACCGGCTCGACTTCATCATCAACAACGCCTGCCAGACGGTGCGGCGCCCGCCCGACTTCTATGCGCACATGATGGCCGCCGAGACCGCGGCGCTGCACGACGCGCCGTCCGGCGTACGCAAGCTGCTCGGCAGTTACGAAGGCCTGCGCGGCTACAGCATGTTGCCGGAAGGCGCGTCGCCCGATGTGCTGGCGGCCGTGCTGCCGGCAGGCCGGCTCGCACCGGAACTTCCCGATCCAGCGCACGTGGCTGGCCTGACCCGCGCCGCGGAACTCTCGCAGGTGCCTTTGCTCGCCGAGGAACTGCTCGGGCAGAAGCACCTGTTCCCGCAAGGCCGCCTCGACCAGGACCTGCAGCAGGTCGACCTGCGCGGGCGCAATTCGTGGCGGTTGCTGATGGCCGAGGTGCCGTCGGTGGAATTGCTGGAAGTGCAGCTGGTCAACGCCATCGCACCGTTCCTGATCAACGCGCGCCTGAAGCCGCTGATGCTGCGCACGCACGAGCGCGACAAGCACGTCGTGAATGTTTCCGCAGTGGAAGGCCAGTTCTACCGCAATTTCAAGACCACGCGCCATCCGCACACCAACATGGCCAAGGCCGCGCTCAACATGATGACGCGCACCGCCGCGGCCGATTACCACGGCGACGGCATCCACATGAACAGCGTCGACACCGGCTGGGTGACCGACGAGGATCCGGTCGAGATCGCCGCGCGCAAGACCATCGAGGAGCGTTTCCATCCGCCGCTCGACATCATCGATGGCGCGGCACGCATCGTCGACCCGATCATCGCCGGCATCAACAGCGGCGAGCACGTCTGGGGACAGTTCCTGAAGGACTACCGTCCGACCGACTGGTAGTCGGCCCGCCCAATTCGGGGTCGTGGTGAATGGGGGTGGGTTGAGTGCCGCTTGCGGAGGCTATGGGTTTGCTGCAACAGAAATTTGATGCGCTGCAGCAACCACTGAATCATTCATCGCGCAACACCCTGCATCCGGAAATTTCGCGTCGCGCTTATGCCCGCTGCGCGATGATTCGCGATGCGGCGTCCTTGTACGTTGCGAAAGTCCCCCTTCGCAGTAAGGAAAGAAGATGATGAATATGCGCAAAGTCCTCGTATTTTCGACCCTGGCCGCGTTGTCGGGCCTCGTTTTTGCTGGCGGCGACAAGTCCGCAGCCGACAAGATCAAGGCCCTGGATACCGATGCCGACGGGCAGGTCTCTGCAACCGAATTCACAGCGGCAGGCAAGACGCAGGCCGACTTCACCTCGATCGACGCCAACAAGGATGGTTTCGCCACCGCCGCCGAACTCGATGCGCACATGGCGATGAACAAGGACGACACGCACCAGATGGACAAGCCGGTGAAGACCGATGCCGATGCATCGACCTCGACGACGCCACCGAACGACGGCTGACGCCCACCTCATCGCCGGCCTCCACGGAGCATCGGCGAAGCAACGCGCAGGCAAGGCGGGAGTTCCCGCCTTGCCTTTTTGTTGCCCGCATCGTCGCTGGCGAGAGTGGTCGCGCCGCCACGAAGCCCCGCCGCGCTGAACCATTCACATTCCCTGCCTGGCCGGATCGTGTCTGTGGCACCGTTGTTGCTCCCGATCTGACATCCGCCAATACGCGGCATGATGAGGACAGGACATGTGGATCATTCAAACGACGGCTGCGTTGCCTTTCGAATGTCGGTGCCCGCGCGGCGTCCGCCGCTCGCGCGGATGCATCGCGTGATGACAGCAGAGGAAATCGACACGGCGATCAGCCTGCTGGAACGCGAAATGGTCGACCTCCAGCTGCGCTACCGCGATCTGTTTTCCTACGCCAATGCCTGGGCGGTTCGCTACGACGCGATCGTGGCCGACGTGCCGGACGATCGACTCGATGCGGTGAAGCAGCGGCTGAACCGGATCGGCGTGCGCTGGGGCGTCGCCGCGGGCGTGCGCATGACGGGGCAGTTTCCGGCCCTGAAGGTTCCGGCCTGACACAACTGCACACCCTGGACTGAGCCGAGCGGCGATACAGACGCGACAAGGGCGGCCGAAGCCGCCCTTGTGGTCGCGATCGCTACCGTGCCGCCATCACGGCGTGGTGGTCGGCTCGGCAGGCGGTGTCGTCGGCTCGGTCGGCGTCGTGCTGTCGGTCGGTGCCGGCGTCGTGGTGTCGGCCGGCGTCATGCTCGAATCGGACGCAGGCGGCGCCGATTCCGCCGCCGGCGCGGTCGATTCGTCGGTGGTCTTGCAGGCGCCCAGCGCGAGCGCGCCGGTGACGGTGAGTGCAAGGAAAATGGTGCGGATGGTGGTGTTCATCGAAGTGTTGCCCTCATCTTGTCGTGCCGTGGCATCACTGCCCGTGGCGGTAACCCCTGAACCGCAATGCATGAGCTTGCCCCTGCCGGGATGAACCACAGCAACCGTGCGCAGACACGGACAACATCCGCTTAACCATTCGGTCGCGAAATGGGGCTAGGACCGTCGCTAGACGGCCGGTGACCAGGGCCCGGCGCGATTCAGGCCGGGCCGCGCATCCGCATGGCGATGGCGCACTTGCGGATTCAGGCGATCCAGCCGTTACGCTCCGCCTTGCGGGCGTACCACAGGAGGAACAGCGCGATCGCCAACAGCACCACGGGCATCGCCAGGCCAGCCGCGCCATAGGCGACCCAGGCCGGCGTGACCACGTACGCGGACACAATCTGCACGATTAGGGCGAGCAGCGAGACCAGGAAGCAAGGCACCGCCCAGCGCTTGCGCAGCAACAGGCCCACGGCACCGAGCACACCGCCGAACACGGAGATGGCGAAGGCCAGGTTGAGCCACGACGGCGTGGCCTCGTAGACCTCGCGCTGCGGCGCCGGCAGCGCGGCGATCGCCTCCGGCGTCATGCTGATTTGCAGGTAGAACATCGCCACGCCCAGCAGGTTCCACAGCAGGGCCAGGATGGCGATCACCTTGAAGCTCGTCGGATGCGATGTCGCGGTTGCAGCGTTCATATCCCTCCTCCCAGGTTGTGTGCAGATCGGAACACGGCGACAGCCTACGCCCGTTTCCGGCGGTGCGAGTGCCGAACCTTGTCGTACTGGCCCGCGGCGCTTGGCGTCGGCAGGCACTCCCGGCAGCCGGATCCATGCTGCAATGCAGGCGATGGATACCAGACAGCTGAAGGCGTTCTGCGCGAGCCTGCCCGGCGCGAGTTCGCGGCTGTACGGCGAGCCGTCCAACGTGCTGACGTATTCGGTCGGTGGCAAGCGCTTCGCCCACTTCAAGACCAGTGCGCCGGAGCGCTGGCGTTTCAGCATCAAGGTCAGCAGTGAGCGTTTCCTCGAACTGACCGACGTGTCCGGCATCAAGCCTGCCCGCTGGCTGGCGCGTTATCACTGGGTCACGGTCCTCGACGTGCGCTCGCTGCCCAGTGCGCATCTGGCCGAACTGGTCGAATGGTCGCACCGGTATGCGCTGGGCACGTTGAGTAAGACGCGAAGGATGCAGCTGCTCGGATCGGGGCTCCAGTCAACAAACAAGTAGGAGCACGCAAGTGGGAGCACGCGAGTAGGAGCACGCGAGTAGGAGCACGCGGGTAAAAGCACGCGCGAGTTCAATGCGACGGATGCGCATCTTGGTGGCAGAAGGTGAGCTCAGGCGATGCCCGAGACCCTAATCCTGATAAGCACAGCCTCGTGCGTCGGCAAGCGCCTCGACGGCCCTGAACTACCAGACGCGCTCGCAGCGCGTCTCGACCACGCGATCGCCCGTGCTCTCCTGACGCTTGCCCTGCACGTTGCGGCCGATCGCACCGCCCGCCACCGCGCCACCGACGGTCGCGAGCTTCTTACCCGACCCGCTGCCGATCTGGTTGCCGACCAGCCCGCCGATTACCGCGCCCGCGACGGTGCCGCCGACGCGATTGGGATCGGTACTGTTGCGTTGCACTTCGACTTTCTTGCACTTCACCCGGCTGCCGTCCTCGAAACGCCTGCCCTCGTCCTGCGGGCCATACGTCTGTGCCTGCACCGGCAAAGCGACGCCGAGAGCCAAGCCGAGAATCGTGGCCTGGAACAATGTTGTGTTCGGTCGCATGGCAGCTCCTCTGTGTCGCATGCTCGCGTATCCGGCATGAATGCGTGGCCTCACGCGTAGCTTTCCACAGGGCCCGCGAATGCATCGTGAAACAGATTGCCGGAGGCATTCCCTGCGCTGCCGCAGAGGCTTTCATCGCGCGTGGACGGCAGGCCGGATACGGTCGAATTTCCTCCGCATAGGAACGGACCCATGAACGGCAATGCTTCGCTCCCGTCGGCGCTCGCGGCCGCGGCGGTCCTGGCCATGGCGTCCTGCGCGCACGATCCGCGCCCCGAAGAGCCCAGCAGCTATGTCGGCAAGCGCATCCAGATGCAGGAACTGGACAGGAACCGCGACGGTTTCCTGACCCGCGATGAACTCGATGCCAATCACCGCCTCGCCCTGGAATTCGCGACCTACGATACTGACGGCGACGGGCGCATCAGCGACGCGGAATTCCTCGACTACGTCGAGCAGACCACCGACTGACGGCACGTCCTGCATCGGAGCAGGGGAGGGCCGGGTTCTTCCGTCGAACGGAACGAACCTGGCCCTTTTCGAATCGCCATGTTCTCCCGCTTTCCCGGCTCGATGCGCCCATCCTCTTTCTCGCGTGGAGGCTCCGATGTCGAAGACACCCCGTCCCAAGGCCAGCGATTTCGATCCCGAGGCGTTGCGCCTGTTCGACCAGTACGTGCATGGCGTGATCGATCGTCGCGGATTCCTGGCCGGCGCGGCGCGCCTGGCGATGGGCGCCGCCGGCGCGAGCGC
>JACMKK010000366.1 GCA_014380115.1 Luteimonas sp.
AAGGGCGTGGAATCGCCCGAACGCCTGCTCGACGAGACCGCGCTGTTCCTGCACCGGGTCAACGCCGACCAGCCGCCGGCCAAGAGCCAAATGGTGCAACTCCTGCACGAGTCATACGAGGCGCTGCGCGACAAGCGCGTGCTCGTGGTCGACGACGACGTGCGCAACATCTTCGCGCTGTCGAGCGTGCTCGAGCGTCATGGCATGGACGTGGTCACCGCCGGCAACGGCCAAGAGGCGGTGGACAAGGTCAGCAACGACCGCGACATCGCGCTGGTGCTGATGGACATCATGATGCCCGGCATGGACGGCTACGACACCATGCGCGCGATCCGGGAGGATCCGGACTCGCGCGCATTGCCGATCGTCGCGCTGACCGCCAAGGCGATGAAGGGCGATCGCGAGAAATGCCTCGAGGCCGGGGCTTCCGACTACCTCGCCAAACCGGTGGTCACCGACCAGCTGCTCGGAGTGCTGCGGCAGTGGCTGCATCGCTGACCTCCGACGCGCCGCGGCCCGTGCCCGTGCCGGCGCAGGCGCCGGTCAACATCCTGCTGGTCGACGACCAGCCGGGCCGGCTGCTGACCTATCGCGCGATCCTGGAACCACTCGGCGAGCGCCTGGTCGAAGCGGCCTCCGGCGAGCAGGCGTTGAAGCTGCTCATGGAGGACGAGTTCGCGGTGATCCTGCTCGACGTCAACATGCCGGGCATGGACGGCTTCGAGACCGCGAGCCTGATCCACCAGCACCCACGCTTCGAGAAGACGCCGATCATCTTCGTCACCGCCGTCAACGTCGGCGACATGGACCGGTTGCGCGGCTACAAGCTCGGCGCGGTCGATTACGTCAGCGTGCCGGTGATCCCGGAGATCCTGCGCACCAAGGTCACGGTGCTGGCCGAGCTGTACCGCAAGCGCCGCGAACTGCAACTCGCCAACGAGCGCCTGGCCACGGCCAACCTGGCGCTGCAGATGGAGAAGGCGCAGCAATTGCAGGCGCTCAACGCGTCGTTGCGCGAGGCCAACGACGCGCTCGCCGCACGCAATGCCGAGCTGCAACGCGAAATCGCCGAACGCGCCAACGCCGAGGACCGGCTGCGCGTCGCCGATCGCCGCAAGGACGAATTCCTGGCGACCCTGGCGCATGAACTGCGCAACCCGCTGGCGCCGTTGCTCAACGCCCTCAACATCCGCAGGTTGTCGGCGCCAGACGTCGAAGATCCGCTGCAGGGCATGATGGAACGCCAACTCGCGTTGCTGGTGCGGCTGATCGACGACCTGCTGGACGTGGCGCGCATCACGCGCGGCAAGCTGATCCTGCGCAAGGACATGACCACGCTGCAGGACGTACTGCACTCGGCGATGGAGACGGCCGGTCCGCTGATTGAGAGCGGAAAACACCGCCTGCACATGCAGCTTCCGCCGCAGCCGGTCGCGATGCATGCCGACCATGCGCGTCTGTCGCAGGTGTTCGCGAACCTGTTGAACAACGCCGCCAAGTATTCCGATGCCGGCAGCTGCATCGAGGTCGTCGGCCGCATCGAGGGGGCATTCGTCAGCGTGGGGGTGCGCGACACCGGCATCGGCCTGGCGAAAGAACACCTCGAACATATCTTCGACCTGTTCTCGCAGGCCGACACCGCGATCGAGCGCGCACGCGGCGGCCTCGGCATCGGCCTGACGCTGGTGCGGCACCTGGTCGAGATGCACGACGGCCGCGTCAGCGTGCACAGCGACGGCCCCGGCCTCGGCAGCGAGTTCCGCATCGACCTGCCCGTCCATTCGGGACTCGAGATCCACAGCCGCGTCGACGTGCAGGCGGCGTATATCGCAGGAGCATTCGAAGGCAAGCGCCGCGCGCTGGTCGTCGACGACAATCGCGACGCCGCCGACACGCTGGCGATGATGCTTGACCTGATGGGACTGCAGACGCGCAGGCTCTACGGGTCCTCGGGCGTCGAGGACGAGGTCTCGGCGTTCGCGCCGGACGTGATCTTCCTCGACGTGGGCATGCCGGGCATGAACGGATACGACCTGGCCCGAGCATTGCGTTCCGGCGGAACCGCGCGACGATCTCCGCTGCTGGTGGCGGTCACAGGATGGGGCCAGCCCGAGGATCGTCGCCGCACCAGCGACGCCGGCTTCGATCATCACCTGGTCAAGCCACCGGAACTGGACGCGATCCATGCCATTTGCGCGTCCTTGACCGACCATGGCGAAGACTTGGCACGATGAAACCCAACGAGGCATGGCTCGATCGCCTGGCGCACGACCTGCGCGGTCCGCTGACGCCGCTGCAGACCGCCACTTACCTGCTGCGGAACGACAACGTGGACCCGGCGCAGCAGCGGGAACTATTCGCACTGATCGACCGGCAGACGCGAACGCTGGCCGGCATGATCGACGAGATCAGCGACTGGTCGCGGCTGGATCGCGGCATGGACATCACGCACAGGCAGGCGTGCGAGATCGGCACGTTGCTGGACGATGCGCTCGGCGGATTCCGCGGCTCGCAATCCCCGGCGCCGCGGATCGACGACACCGCCGCAGGTGCCAACGTCGAGGGTGATCCGCGCCGCCTGGTGCAGATGATCTGCACCCTGGTCGCCTATGCGATGTCGCGCGATCCCTCCGCTGCTCCGAGCGTCGAAGTGCGGGCAGACACCGATGCGAAGGGCGGCGGCGAGCGCGGCACCGACGGCCGGCTTCGGATCGACGTGCTCGACCGTGGTCCGAGCCTCGACACGAACGAACTGGCCACGCTGTTCGCGGAGCCGATGCCCGAACCCTACGACGGCGGTCTCGGCCTGAAGCTGCTGATTGCGCAGGCCATTGCACAGGCGCACGGCGGATCGCTGCGGGCGGAGACCCGCAACGGTGGCGGATTGCGGCTTTGTTGCGAATTGCCGTGCGTGGTGGCGGAGAAGTGAGCCTTATCTTTCGCGCGGTCGCGATGAACTCAGCGCGGATACAGCGGCGGTAGCGGCTCGGTTGGCGCCGACGCCAGCTTGCGCCAGCGCGGCCCGGACTTGAACGCCGCACGCAGCGCTGCGCGCGCGGCGGATC
>JACMKK010000367.1 GCA_014380115.1 Luteimonas sp.
CGGCACGAGGCGGAGCGGTTGCGCGCCGAGTACGCCAGCATGACCGGCGCCTCGAAGCCCGGGACCAGGCGCTTGTAGGAATTGGTCGTCGAGTTGGCGAACGCGTTGATCGCGCGCGCATGCTTGAAGATGCCGCCGATGTACCACAACGCCATCTGCGACAGGCCGCCGTAGCCGTCGCCGGAGAACAGGTTGACGCCGCCTTTGGCGAGCGACTGGTGCACGTGCATGCCGCTGCCGTTGTCGCCGACGATGGGCTTGGGCATGAAGGTCGCGGTCTTGCCGTTGCGGAAGGCGACGTTCTTGATGATGTACTTCATCGTCAGCAGCTCGTCGGCCTTGCGGGTCAGCGAGTTGAACTTGGTGCCGATCTCGCACTGACCGGCATTGGCGACTTCGTGGTGGTGCACTTCGACTTCGATGCCGACCTGCTCGAGCGTCTTGCACATCTCGGCGCGCAGGTCGTGCAGCGAGTCGAGCGGCGCGACCGGGAAGTAGCCGCCCTTGATGCCCGGGCGATAGCCGCTGTTGCCGCCCTCGTATTCCTTGGCCGAGTTCCAGTGCGCCTCTTCCGAATCGATGTGGAAGAAGGTGTGGCCCATCTCGTTGGCGTAGCGCACCGAATCGAAGATGAAGAATTCGGGTTCGGGGCCGAAAAACGCCTGCTCGGCGATGCCGCTGGCCTTGAGGTAGGCCTCGGCGCGCTTGGCGACGCCACGCGGGTCGCGCGAATAGGCCTGCATCGTCGCCGGATCGAGGATGTCGCAGGTCAGCACCAGGGTCGGATCGGCGGTGAACGGATCCAGGAACGCGGTGCTCGGATCGGGCAGCAGCACCATGTCGGACTCGTTGATGCCCTTCCAGCCGCTGATCGAGGAGCCGTCGAACATCTTGCCGTCCTCGAACAGGCCGGGCTCGATGATCGACTTCGGGAAGGTGACGTGGTGCTGCACGCCGCGCATGTCGGCGAAGCGCAGGTCGACGAACTCGACCTTGTGATCCTTCATCAGTTTTTCGACGTGTTCGATGGACATCAGGGACAGCCTCGGAGGTTGGGATAGACGATTCAAAGCACGGGACGTGCCAACCAGGCCGCGTGCGCAAGTCCTTGATCGGGAATGGATTGAGCGGCTGATCCGCTGAACGGATGCGCCAATTTGGTGCATCTCTAACGGTCAATGCACTCGATTGAGGCATTCGCTAGCCCGCGCGACGGCACCGGATCGCGCGCAAGCCGCGCTCCGTGCGAGTCACTAGACTAGGCCGCCCACCATCGACCAGTCCCCCCGCATGACCGACCTGCTGGCCGCGCTGCTGCTCGGCATCATCGAAGGCATCACCGAATTCCTGCCGATCTCCAGCACCGGTCACCTGCTGATCGCCGAACACTGGTTGGGGCATCGCTCGGACCTGTTCAACATCTCGATCCAGGCCGGCGCGATCCTCGCGGTGGTGCTGATCTACCGGCAGCGCTTGTGGCAACTGCTGACCGGACTGCGCGAGCCGAACAACCGCGACTACGCGCTCAAGCTCGGCGTCGCGTTCGCGGTGACCGCGGTGCTTGGCATCGTCGTCAAGAAACTCGGCTTCGAACTGCCCGAGCGGATCACGCCCATCGCCTGGGCGCTGGTGCTCGGCGGCGTGTGGATGATCCTCGCCGAACAGATCGCCGCGCGGCGCGCGCAGCAGCTCGGCGAACGCAGCGAGATCAGCTGGCTGGTGGCGATCCTGGTCGGCATCGCGCAGGTCGTCGCCGGTGTGTTCCCCGGCACGTCGCGTTCGGGCGCCACGATCTTCGTCGCGCTGCTGTTCGGCACCACCAACCGCGCCGCGGCGACCGAGTTCACGTTCCTGGTCGGCATCCCGACGATGTTCGCCGCGACCGCTTACGAGCTCGTCGACGTGATCGGCAACGGCCAGGCCGCGCACGAGGACTGGAGCGCGTTGGCGATCGCCTTCGTAGCTTCGGCGCTGACGGCGTTCGTCGCGGTGAAGTGGCTGCTGCAGTACATCCAGACGCACCGGTTCACGGCGTTCGCGATCTATCGCTTCGTGTTCGGCGCGGCCTTGCTGTTGCTGGTGCCCTCGATCAACTGACCGTAACGTGCGTTACACGTACGTACCGTCCCGAGTGCGCGGCGCAAGTTACTTCACTTCACGGCAGGATGCAGCGAATAGGTGCCATACGTCGTGGCTTCGCCCAAGACATGCCCGTACATCGCGCGGAAGACGTCCGCGGCGGCAAATTTTTCCGGCACCTCGAGCCTGGCCGCATCCAGCGCGAACACGCGAAAGAAGTAGCGATGCAGCCGCAGGTCGTTCGGCGGCGGATAAGGACCGTCGTAGCCGAAGTAATCGCCGGCCATGTCGGCATCGCCCGCGAACCAGCCGGTGTAGTCGTTGAGCCCCTGGCGTGAACCCGCCGGACCAACTGGTTCGGACTTGCCATGCTTGCTGATGCCATCGCTGCACGCGCCGGCCGCGATGTCGCGCGCGTCGGCAGGGATGTCGATCATGACCCAATGCACGAACTCGCCACGCGGATGTTCGACCGGGATCGCGATGTCGTCCCGGCCGACGAGCGAGGGATCGGTCGGTGCATCGGTGTCGATGCACAGCAGCGCGAACGACTTCACGCCGTCGGGCACTTCGTCCCAGCGCAGCTGCGGATTGCGGTTGCCGCCGAAGCCATTCGGCGTGCCCATCGCGAATTCGGCCGGAAGCCGTTGGCCGTGTTCGAAGCTGTCGCTGTGGATGCGCATCGGGTCGTTCCGGCTGTGGATCTGCTGCCCTAGATCAGGGCGCTCGCGGTCAGGTTGCTCTCGATCAGGGTGCTCTCGATCAGGGTGCTCTCGATCAGGGTGCTCTCGATCAGGATGTTCTCGATCAGGCCTCAGGGTAGCCAAGACGTCGTGCCACGGGCGTCAACATCGCGAACGGTTCGGCCAGCGCTTCGGCATAGGCGCGC
>JACMKK010000002.1 GCA_014380115.1 Luteimonas sp.
AGGGGTTCGTCGAAGAATCGCTGGCCCGCTCGCCGATAGTGTTCCGCCGCCTCGCGGAAGAACTGCTGCGGAATGTAGAGATGCGCCAATTCGGGCGTCACATCTCCGACTCGGCTCGACCATTGAAGCCGATCCGTTTGTCCACCAGCAGTCATTCCCGTCATGCCCGGGCGATAGGGCGCGCGACGCCATAAGCCATGGCTGAAGCACTGGATCGTGAATGCACCTTTCAGGAGAACGACGAGCTTCTGGTCTGGAGTGGGGCCCGTATCGAACGCGACTACGTCTCGCTCGGAACTGCGCACCTCGAGAAGCAGAGATGTCCAGCCTGCTTCGACGCTATTTGCAATGAGCGGCGCATATGTAGGATGCGAAGATCTAAGGCTCGCCGGGGAGAAAGCGGGCGCATTCTCGCTGGAGGGTTTAGACGCCACGTTCCTCCAACTTTTGCTCCAGCGCGAAAATCATGAGCTCCGGCATCCGCTCGCGGCCGATCGCGCCGCAGTACATTTGCACGAGAAGGTCAGTCCCTGACCTGCGTCGACCCGCAGTCCGATCGTAGGAGACTAAAGTGGTGTTTCCCATCAAGCAAGCCGGAAGAACAGAATGTTTCCTTCTACCGGAAATCCCTTTCGGCGCGGGACGAGGCCGATCTGTGCTCTGGCTTCGCGCTTGAGCGGCCGTTTCGGCACATTCACCTGACGTTCAGCTGGATGTGTCCTTTGGTTCCTCAGCAACTGATGTCTGCGCCCGCACCGAGCAGGCCAGCTTGCTGGGACTGGGTCAACGCATCTCGCCTTCCAGTCACCGGACGGCCAGCGCCCCTGGCGCTTTCTTGGATTGATCCTCGCGCAGCTCGCCCGAGCACGCTACCGTCGACTGCCTGCGCTCCTGCAGATTGTTCCTTTTGAGGAATGATCGCCTCGCACTTGCTTAGATCGTCATTGCCTGCAGCTACTCGCCACACCGTGGCTTTCGGGTAGGCGGGCAGTGTCGGTGCTGGAATCAATTAAGAGTTCGAGAAGCGCCGCAGCACCCGCACGGATACTGAAGCGCTTAGCATCGCTTGGTGACTTGGTGAGGCGGCACGCGGGTTTGTCGTGTCGCCTGAAAGTGTTCAGGCATGTCCCGGAATTCAGATGCGCCAAGCGCGTGGTCAGTGAAGTTCGGGCCTACGTTACTGCAGCGGGACAGCCGGTCACGGTCGCGCGTGCAATGCGCGCCTACGAACAGCCGCACCGATCAGGCCAAGCCCCGCCGTGAGCATCAACCAAGTGGTTGGCTCGGGAACATTCGGCACGACACCGGCCGGGGCAAAGTAGTACTGATCGATCAAGTAGTCTGACGTTGCGCCTCGCTCCATGATGAACAGCTCGCGAAACGATGCCGGCATCGGTGCCGCGCCACCGACCTGAATTTCGCCATCGGAACGCGACCAAACGTAGGCTAAATCTCCGAGCGATGACAGATCGAGAATCGTGAAGCTCAGATCGAAGGAAACCGCAGAAAACAGCCCCTCGAAGTTGGCGAAAATGTTCTCGCGGCCGTTCACGACCGGCGCGCCGGCCTGAGAGAAGATCGCGTTGATCGAGAACACATCGGCGGCCGCCCGGGCGTTGCCGTCATTCAGCGCGGCGCCGTAAGCGAACAACGTGTCTTGCGGCGACTGTGCGTAGGCAACGACCGAACCGATGAACAAGCCGACAGCGCAGACCGAGGTCGTTGCGATAATTCTGTTGAGCAGTTTCATGAGACACCTTTCGTTTTGGAAGCATCTGGAGTGGTGGGCAGCGAGCCAGTCCGTCTGTTCGACCCTGTCGCCGCCCTGACGATTACTTGGACGCCTGCAGCGTCGACGAGAAGCTGTACCTCGCAATTTTCCAAGGGCCGCTGCTGGTTTTGCGCAGCACAAAGAGCTCTTGAAAGGCTGCCGGGACAATGGCGCCGTTCGACAGTACCTTGACGGATCCGTTAGAAGTCGAACGGACCATCGCCCAGTCCTTCGCCAGCGGCACAATCTCGGCAATCTTGAAGTTCAGATTGAGGCCGATGGCCTTGAACGTGCCTGCGTAGTTCTCGCGCACGGCATCGATGCCCAGTGCAGTAGGTCCGTCCGGCGCGAGCAGGACGCCGTCGTCGGCGTAGAGGCTTGCCGCGCCGGCGATGTCGCTCGTGTTCAGGGCTCGCTCGTAGCTCTTGATCAGATTCTCGATCTGCGAGCGAAGCTCCTGGCTAGCAACCGTACCGGGTATGGCGGCTGTCGCGGTCACCGCGTCAGTCGCTGCGGTCGCTGCGGTCGCTGCGGGTGCCATCGCCACGAGGGCACTGAGAAGGGCAAGTGTCGAAGTGAGTCGTTGCATGTGTGGGTCTATCGAGTACGGGACATTCCGCAGACGAACGGTAAACTTTTCGCTCATTCGGGAATAGACTGCAAGTTCGGAAATGACATTCCCGCTGATGGGAGAATGAGTGATGCGGACTGATAGAAACTCAGTGGGACTGTTCGTCAAAGTGGTCGAGCACGGAAGCTTCTCCAAAGCCGCGGCCCAATTGGGTATGCCGATCTCGACCCTGAGCCGCAAGGTGGCGGAGCTGGAAGCGTCACTGGGCGCGCGGCTGTTGGAGCGCTCCACCCGCAAGCTGCGCCTCACCGAAGTGGGCAGCGGCTATTTCGAGCGCTGCCAGCGAGCCTTGCTGGAACTTGAGGCCGCCGACGCAGCGATCATGGGCGACCAGAGACAGCTGACCGGACGAATCCGCATCTCGGTGCCTCCCAGCATGTCCGACTTGATCGTGATGCCCCTCGTCTCGAGCTTCCAAGCCATTCACCCGGAGGTCGTCTTCCAGATCCTGGTCACGGATCGCTACATCGACCATATCGGCGACGGCGTTGACCTGTCCCTCCGCGTTGGTGATTCAAACGACAGCAGTCTGGTCGCCAGCACTGTGGCAGTTCATCGTCCCAGGCTTGTTGCGTCGCCACGGTACATGGCTTCCATCTCTTCGCTCTCCCACCCACCAGACCTGCTTGAACACGTGCACATTGCCTTCGCCCGCTGGGAGCGACCGGTGCAGTGGGTGCTTCACCACCAAGCCGAAAGCGTGCTGTTGAGCCCCAAACCCGGGATCGTCATCAACGACTATGCGGGGGTGTTGTACGGCGTGCTCGCCGGCGCGGGTATTTCTGAGTTGCCGAGCTTCATCTGCGGGGCTGCGCTCGCAGACGGCCGGTTGATCGAGCCTCTGCCTCTTTGGGCCTTCTCTTCTGTCAATGTTGCCGCCAGCTTTCCCAGCAACAAACATCTCTCACCAATAGTCCGCGCATTCAAGTCGCACTGCATCGAGCATTTTGAGAAGCATCCGATGTCGGCTCTGCCATCTAGCGACTGCTAGGTCGCAGGATGCGGCGAAGCTGAACAGGTCCAGCGCGATCCGCAAGCGAGCAAAGGGCGCCATGCGCTTCGCCTCAGATGCGGGCCGCGAGGAACGCACACTACCTCACGCCGCGGCTTTCGAGCCGGCCTGGTGCGCCGCCAACATCGCTTCGCACGCGTTCGCATCCAACGGCCTCGCGAACCAGTAACCCTGCATTGCATCGCAGCCGAAAGAAGCAAGCACGGCCAGTTGCTCGGCCGTCTCCACGCCTTCGGCGACTACCTCGAGCTGGAGCCGATGCATCATCGAGACGACCGACTCGACCATGGCTGCGCAGTTGTCCTTGCTGCCCAATTCGCAGATGAACGACCTGTCCAGCTTGACCCGATCCACCGGAAAACTGAGCAGGCTGGCCAGATTGGAGTAGCCGGTTCCGAAATCATCGATCGCCAGTTTGATGCCCATCGCGCGAAAGCGTCCGAGAATGCGGATCGATGCTTCGGGGTCTCGCATCGACACGCTCTCGGTCAGCTCCAGTTCGAGCCATTCCGCCGGGAGCCCGGTGTCGGCCAACACCTGAGCAACCAGCGCTTCCAAACGGGTGTCGAGGAACTGCTGAGCCGACAGGTTCACGCCCATGCGCACAGGTGTGAGACCCGCTCGCTGCCAAGCCATCGCCTGAGTGCACGCCTCACGCAGAACCCACTCACCGATGCGCCCAATCTCGCCACACCGTTCGGCAATCGGGATGAAGCGGAGCGGCGGCACCAGCCCCCACTGCGGATGCTGCCAGCGGATGAGCGCCTCGACGCCCACTATCTCGCCGCTGCGCATGTCCACCTGCGGCTGAAACTGGAGCCGGAACTCGTTGCGTCGCAGCGCGTGGCAAAGCTGCGCTTCGATCTCCTGCGAATCTTCCGTCGCCGGTTCGCGCACAACAGAAAGGCCGTTCGAGCTGCGTCGGGCCTGCTGCTTTGCTCGGTACATCTCGGCGTCGGCAAACTGCAGCAGCGTGGTGCCATCGGCACCATCTTGAGGAAAGGTGGCACATCCCAGGCTGCAGTTCACAGACACCAACTCGCCGGCGAGCAGGAGCGGCTCGGCCACCGCGCGAGAGATGCGCTGGATCAGTACCGCGAGATCATCACCTGCGATCGTGTTCGGGAGCACCACGACGAACTCGTCGCCGCCCAATCGTGCGAGCGTGTCGCTCTGGCGCAGGCACTTCTCGACGCGTTCCGCGACGCCCTTCAACAGTTCGTCTCCCACGGCGTGTCCGAGCGTGTCATTGATGTGCTTGAACCGATCCAGGTCGAGGAACAGGAGAGTCACCGACTGTCCGTCACGCCGAGCGTGCTTGATCGACAACTCGAGCCGATCCATGAGCAAGCAGCGATTGGGCAGGCCGGTCAGGTCGTCGTGCAAGGCACGGCGACGCAATTCAACTTCGACGCGCTGACGCTCAGCCATCTCCGCGCGAAGCCTTGCAACCATTCGGGCCAGTTCCGCCGCTGCGGCTTCGGCCTGCTGATTCGCCGATCGCAGTGCCTTCTCGGCCAGCTTGCCGCTGGTGATGTCGTAGTTGATCCCCACCAAGCCTACAACGCAGCCTTCAGTGTCGCGAAGGGGAACCTTGGTCGTCATCAGCCAAGTTTGTTGACCGAACAAAAGGTAGTCGACCTGCTCTTCGTGATCCAGGAGCGGCTGGCCATCGACAAGTACCTTTTGCTCCTCGGCTGCGTACTTCGTTGCGGCCTCGAGCGGGTAGAAGTCGAAATCGGTTTTGCCGATCAAGTCGGCAGGCTCGCGCACTCCCATGCCTTGCGCAGCTGCTTGGTTCGCGAAAATGAAGCGCCCGCAGATGTCTTTCGCGTAGATGCGATGCGGCACATTCTCGGCAAGCAGCTGAAGCAGCATCCGCTCGAGGTGAGCCGTTTCTTGATGAGTGCCGGGGACTGGCATGGCAGTCTATCGGCCTATCCGTTGCTCGCTTGAGCAACATGTTTTCCGCATCCGTGTACTTACCTGATTTGCGGCCATGACCGGCAACCTGGCACGGGAAACACGAGGAGAGTAGCCGCGCCCACGCTTACGGCAGCAGAGGTAGAGAACGCAGCTGGCCGCGCTTTCCACCTTGGCAAGGGTAAGGGCCGACTGCCCCAGACATGGTTCCGCGCCGTCAGGCTTCACTCAGCACCACGCGATTGCGCCCACCGTTCTTGGCGACGTAGAGTGCTGAGTCGGCAGCACTTAGCCATGCCTGCGTCGAGATTTGTGCGCGGTAAGGTGCCAGACCGACGCTGATCGTGCACGCAAGTCCGGGCCGCAGGTCTGTCCAGGCGTGCCCTGCTATCGATTCCCGGATGCGCTCGGATACCTCCAGAGCGCGGGCTTGAGTCGTGTCCACCAGTACGACCAGGAACTCCTCGCCGCCGATGCGCGCTGCAAGGTCGCTGCCGCGCACAGCGGTGCGCAACAGCCGCGCAACATCGACCAGAACACGATCGCCAATGCCGTGGCCAAAGGTGTCGTTCACGGCCTTGAATCGGTCGATGTCGATCAGAACCGCTGCCAGCGGGATGCCTGACGCGCGCGAGCGTTCGACAATGCGCGGTAGCAGATCGTCCACTCGCCTGCGGTTTAAGAGGCCGGTCAGGGCGTCGGTATTGGCCTGGTGATCGAGTTCCTCGGCCCGACGGCGCTCATGCTGGGCATCCGCCTCGGACCGCTTGGCCCGGTGTCGCGCCTCATCGAGCTCCAGCTGGTGAATCAGAACCTTGGCCTGCAGACCTGCGCGTTGCTCGGCCTGCTGAAGTTCGAGCACCAGGAGGTGTTCATGGTGCACCAAGGCCTGCTCGAAGCAGCCCGCGGCCTTGCACATCTCGTGAAACGTCCGGCGAATCTGCATGGCGAGCGAAAGATCCTGCTCGACGACTACTTGCCCGAGCAACGCTGACAGGCGCTCGAGTGCTGGCCCTGTGTGACCCTGTGCCGCATCGAGCTTGCAAAGATCAACCTCGTTGCCCATCCACAGAGAGCGATAGCCCTCCTGGCGCGCCTGATCGCTGGCCTGCTGGATCGCCTCGCGCGCGTCATTGAGTTGGCCCAGGCGCAGTAGCGCCTCGCCAAGGTTCGATCGGGCCACCGCCTGTCGATGGATATTGCCCTGGCGCAGGGCCAGTGCAAGGGCTTCCTCGGCGTGCGCGCGAGCTTCGGCGAGGATTACCTGAACTCCGCCGAATGCCTCCGCGGCGGAACGGTCGCCGCTTAGCTCAAGGGCGGTCGACGCCATGTTGTTGAGTGCTGCAAACTCGACTTCCTGCTCGCTGATGTCGCGAGCGAGCGCAAGAGCCTCGTGCCCATACCTCCTGCTTGTCGCGTGACCGAGCGCTTCGCTCATCAGTGCGGCTCGGCTGAGCGCCCAGCATTCAGCCTCACGGTCACCGCTATCGCGAGACAGGCTCAAGGCATCGACCACATGCTTCAACGCCTGCTGGTGCAATCCAGCACTGTGATATGCCATTGCAAGGACCGTGTGCAATCCCGCCTGGAACGCGGCTTGACTCGGAGCGGTCGCCAGCTCGAGCCCGCGTCGGGCTTGCTCGATCGCTCGACTGATTTCACCTAGTCGCAGCAGATGGCCGGCTGAAAGCGACAGCGCACGCGCCCTCTGCCACGGCGTCGCCGTCAGATCGGTCAAGGCGGCCTCGGCCTCCGTCGCGCCTCGCGCATGCTTGCCCGCCAGGCGCGATCGATGCGACGCGTCGAGCAGCGCCTCGATGTCGTCGATGGCGCTCAAGGCTGGCGTGGGCATGGTGGGTCGGCGAGTCTTTCGTCGCGGCGCGACATCAACTCGATTTCGGCTGGACGCCGGCAAATCGTAGAGGTTCCGGCGGGACTTTATGGCGGTTTGTCCAGATGTCTTCGGTTACACCGTTCGTGCAGTGGCGGAAGTACTGTTCTGCCGAGATGACGCTGGCCGCCGTTTGAAGCGACAAGACGCTGGCCGAGTCAGTGCAGCGGCATGAAGTGCACTGATGCTGACCGACGCGTCTTGCGTCGGTGCCCTCGTGTCAGAATGTGCCGGCTCACATCAATAAGGTGCTGACGCATGAGACCCATCGCCGGCAAGCTACTCTTGGTTATTGGTACTGATTCCATGCGCTCGATGGCGCATGGCTCGGCGTTGATCCGTCAGCGCGGCGAGCACCTGGTCGATGCCATGTGGGACTCGATGTTCGGTTGGAACAGGCGCAGGGAAGGGTGGTGATTCGCCTGCTGCTTGCCGAGGACGACGCTATCCTCTCGGACGCCCTGTCCACCAGTTTGCGGGATGTCGGATTTGACGTCGAGATCGCCGACAACGGCGCCGTGGCGGAGTACCTCCTACTCCGCCAGTCGTTCGACCTGGCAATCATCGATGTCGGCTTGCCGATGGTCGACGGCCTGACGGTTCTTAGGCGTGTCCGCGTGCAGCGACCGGCGCTGCCGGTTCTGGTGCTGACGGCGCTCGACGGGCTGGAGAATCGCGTCGCAGGCTTGAATGCCGGAGCCGATGACTATCTCACGAAGCCTTTTGATTTCCCCGAGCTTGAAGCGCGTATCAACGCGCTGCTGCGCAGAGCGCGGGCTCCGGTCCATCCGCCGACGCCGATGAGTGAGCGCACTGGGGTCCAGTTGGCCGGGCAGTTGACCTTCGACCGCGATGCCCACCGCGCCACCGTCGCCGGGGAGGTGCTCGATTTGTCGCCACGCGAGTGGCTTCTGCTAGACCTCTTGGTCACCCAGCGGAGCAAGGTACTGACCAAAGAGCAGATTGCGCAGGCTTGGCAAGCTGACGTGTCGGAAAGCGGCGGTCCAAGTTCGCTTGACGTCTACATTCACAGACTGCGTCGCAAGCTCGAAGGTTCTGACCTCAGCATTCGAACCGTCCGCGGCCTGGGCTACCTGCTCGAGCAGAAGCAGTGACCGACAACACGGAAGCGAAGCGCCGGCCGGCCGGTCGAGCGTTTCGACATTGGCTGCGGCGTCTGCCCGTCGTCACGCCAGGAACCCGGCCGCTGCGACGCCACCTGCTGATCTGGCTGCTGTTGCCACAGCTGATTCTGTGGTTCGCGGCGGCGTGGGTGACGTACAACCTCGCGGCGCGCTACGCGAATGTGGCGATCGATCGAAGCCTCTACCTCGCGTCGATGGCGCTCGCACGCCAGATCAAGCCGTCTGGTCCCGGGCTCTACATCGATCTGCCGAAGGCCGCGCAAGACATCATCGAGGC
>JACMKK010000368.1 GCA_014380115.1 Luteimonas sp.
TCTCCGTGATCTCGAGACTCGTGAGGACATGAGGCTGGCTGTCCAGGACTTTGAAACCCCTGTGGACGGCCGTCTCGACCAGGCACGTCGAGGGGTCGACGGAGCAGTACACGGCCTTGACGCCCTTCGGATTCCATCGGCCCCCGAGCGCTTCAGCACCGATGCCGCTGTCCCATGATGTGGCGTGGCGTCGCGCGTCTATGCGCCAAGCCACGAGTGGCGCGCCAGCATCGAGCTTCGCGGGCAGCGGTGTCATCAGTTGTAGACCCCGTACTCCAGACGACCCAGAAACTCATTGACCAGCTCTGCGCCTTGAACCGTGCGCAGCAGATCGATCGGCCGAGCTACATCGAGCCCCATCGCGTGTTCGGACATCCATCGCTCGGCCTCCGCCTTTCCTCCGAACACGTCTGCGGCCTTTGCAAGCGTCTCGGCGAACAACCACGTTTTGCTTGCAAGGTCGGTCGGCATCGACTTCTTGGGCTCGTCCTTCTGACGCCGCAGCGTTCTGGTGCTGATACCCACCGCGTTCGCAACATCAGCTTCGGAGAGGACGGTGATGTGATCAGTCAGGAAGAACAGGGCCGAGTAGGGAATGCCGTGCACGATGGCTGCGTGAACATCTGCCCTTGACGAGGGCATCCTTTTCAGCAGTTTGGCACCACCGAGCAGATCCCCGGCCTCGTCAGGTCTGGGTTCGTCTGACTTGAGGGTTCGCATTTGCACTGCAGAGGTCGTGTTCATTCAGATGCTCTCACTCTTGGCCAAGTGTCCTACTATTATGGCCATTTGTCAAAATCTACTCCACCCCCGGCAGCGGGTGCAGCAACTTGTCGAATCCTCTGCTTCGGCGCCGGTGTCGGCGTGGCGACCCTGGCAGAAAGTCCATGGCGTCGACCGACCCGTCGCTGCCTATCCGGTTTCCCGCTTGCCGGGGCAGCGAGGAGCGAGTAGATCCGCGCGCCCAGTGCGTCGAATGCCTTGCGCTGCTCGGTGATGCGACGGTCACGGATGTAGGTTCGGCGCACGCGGCTTTCGATCATGTGGTTCAAGCATTCGTCGATGACGTCGCCGCTGATCCCGATCTCTGCCATTCGAGTCGCCGCGGTGCGGCGAAGGTCGTGCGCCGTCCAACGCCCGCGGCTCAGGAGCAGCGACGTGGTGGCCTTGCTTCGGCGAGGCAAGCGGCGCTCCGGCGTCTTCTGTCGATCGCTCAGCTGCTTGCCGAATGACTTCACGCCGACAGGCCCGTCGTTGGCCATGTTCGGAAAGACCCAAGGCACTGAACGGTCCGGATCGTCGTTGCTCGCCACCGTGAGCTGTGCCAGCTTCTCGAACTGCTCGATCGCGAACGCGCTCAGGTGAATGGTGTGGTCGCGCTGGTTCTTCGTCTCAGGCAGGTGCCAGGTCCTCTGCTTCATGTTGACGAAGCCCAGCTTGACGCCACTCGCGTCCGCGATCGTCTTCAATTCGGAGAGATCGCGTTCTTCGTCGAGCCAGACCGCGCCGAGGAGTTCGCCCACGCGTACACCCGTCGCGAGAATCAGCCAGATGGCCGCGGCGAACCGAGCGTGCAACCCCGAGGCCTCGATCGAGCCGGGAAGCTGCCGGATCTCCTCAACGGTCAGCACACGGTCGCGCTGAACCGAGGGACCACCTACATCGCGTTTGGCGACGGTGTCCAACGGGTTCCGGAGCACCAGGTCACGCGCCAGCGCAAACCGGAACATCTGCTTCAGGTCCGTCAGCAGGATGTTGGCGGTTCGGAGTTTCCCCTCGGACTTCGCCGCATCGAGCAACTCCAGCAGATCGCCGCGCTTGATCTCGTCAGCCGCCGCGTCGCCGATCTTCGGAAACACGCGGCGCTCGAACTGGGCACGCGTGTACGCGCCGGCGTCCTTGCGGCCAATCCGTTTGCCGTCGGTGCCGACTCGCGGCTGCAGGTCGACAGCGCACCAGCGCTCGAACAGGACCCGAACGGTGACCTTGCGTTTCGCCGCTGCGGCCTCGTCGAGGTCGGCCTGCCGCCGGGTGGCGATCGTTTTCAGTCGAAGGGCTCGCGGGTCGATACCTTCCGAGCGGAGATCCCACAGGCGCTTGGCTTCGGCTCGGGCGTCGAGCAGTGAGCGATGGGGATAGCCACCCAGCGGATCGTCGGGGAACATCCGGTGCCACTGCTGTGCACCGGTCGCGGGCTCGGTGAGCCGCAGGTACCAGAGCGCCGAGGCGTCGCGCTTTCGGAGATAGAGTCCACCACCATCGTGAAGCGGCGCGCTGGCGGAACGGTCGTCCGCATAGCGCTTCACGGCCAGTGCCGTCAACCGCTGTACCTTCGCTGTTCGGGCCATTCCGTCTCCTTCGAGCGCCAATCGCTACCTATGAGGGGCTGGCAACAGAATTGGCAACAGAATTCTGGCGGTTTCGGCGAGATTTCGGAAGACCGCCCGGGACGTCGAAATTGTTCCAAGTGGTTGATTTGACAAAGGAAAGTGGGACGACGTGAGACTTCCTGGGACGGCCCGAAACACCCAAAATACCAAATGGGGTGCAAGGGGTCGCGAGTTCGAATCCCGCCGTCCCGACCAATGAAATCAATGGGTTGGCTCTCACAAGGAGTCAACCCATTTCTCTATCTGATCTCAATTCGGGTTCGACTGATGTCACTCTCGCATGCCGGCCGAGGCTCACCAGTACTTTGGGTGCGCGCCGTCCGGTCAATGCGCACTCGCATTGCCTCGCGGCTCAGCCGAATCCCGTCGCCGTTTCAGCCGCAGGGCGCTGCCAGGCGACCCCGCTACTTGTCCAGCGCAAGAATCAGCCAAGGCGTACCGAAGCGGTCTGTGACCATGCCGAATGCCGATGACCATGTCACATCGCTCAACGGGGTGACGACGTGACCGTCGTGCGAAAGCGTGTTGAAGATGCGCCGCGCCACCCAAATCGACCAGGGTGTTGGGCCGGCCGTAGCGCTGCGTCTTGACCATGCTCAGGTCGGGCCGGGCGATAGGTGCCGGCTTTGTCGATGCATCCCAACAGCGTGAAGGCGAAGCATCCCGTCTGTCTTCGCCCTCCGCCACCCGCTTCAAGGCGCGGACGCGTTCGAGGAGGGCCCGCGCCCGCGCGTCGATGCACGCAGTGTCCTCGCGTTCGGCGGTGCTGAGTTCACCTTGATGCAGGTCCGACGCTTCAAGCCACCTCATGGCGAAAGCATGCCGTCCTGAGCGCGAATCACCACTCGACCAACTCGTCCGATCCACCGACGCGGAACTGGCGCCGTATCACCCTGTCGGCATGGCGCACGCTGAAAACAGCGCACCGTAGAGCAGACACAGGATGGCGACCACGCAGAGCACCACCTGCGACTGGGTCTGCGTGATGCGCGCCGTCGTTCTCCGCCTCCGTGCCAAGCGCTCGCTTGAACAGTCCGGCCGGCAAGCGACTCTCTACAGCGCTCAAGGGGGTGCGGGCGTCGTCCCTGGCGGCGGCGCCGCGTTCGTCATGTCCGTGGTCCCGGGCCAGAAACCCACGCCAGGCAGCCGCAGGCGACGGTCATCAACGTCGATGCCAACGCTCAAACCGAGCAGGTTGAGCTCAAGGCCCTCGTTGCGAGCCAACGTCGCGCTCAGCAGTCCGAACGCGGAGACCTGCCAGCCCGTGCCGCTCGGCGCTGGGGCCAGCAGAGTCGTGGGACCGAGGTAGTCCTTGCCGATCGCCGTGGCTGGCAAGTCGAGGCCGAGCTCTGGAACCTGACGGGCGATCCAGGCCACGAACGTGTTGCTGTTCGGCCCTGGCCAGATCCGGTAGCTGCGCGACCAGGGGTAGCTGCTCACCGCTTCCTCGATGCGGTCGATCAAAGCGTCCACCCCGGGTCCGCGACGCTGCGTGAGCAGCATGGGTTCGGCGCCATACCAGCGACGGTCGGGCGCATCGGTGCTCGATTCGACGACACCATCGCCGCCGCGCCAACTGCGCCAGCCGACCATCTGGTAGGTCGTCCACTCGCTCGCTCCGCTGCGCTTGACAGCGATCCACGGGTGGATGCCAAAGGCGCCGCGCCAGCGCACCGTGCGCGCGCCGTAGACTTGGACCATGGCCTCGTGCACCGTCGCCGCATCGGGGGCCAGACCGACGCGGTCCTGGCTGCCTTCATACCAGGAGCGCTCAAGATCCACGTCGCCGAAGGCCAGCACCGCCAGTGGTCCTGTGAGCAGAAGCAGCACCGAGCCGACCAGCGCGCGCATGGCGCTGTACCACCAAGCGCGTCGCCGCGGCCGAAGAACAAGGAGCTTACTTTCCGCGTCGCCACCGGAGGGCGTCGACGGACTTGATTCGGATGGGCTCACCGTCCCAGTATGCCGACGTTCAGGCGGTTGTGCCGGCGCGGATAGCCACACCAGTGACTGGCTCGTGCGCGTCGGTACCGGCCAACAAGCCACGCCTGAACCACGTCGCGCGCATCCTTCCGAATACGTATGCGGATAACACAGCCTGCTCAATCATTTCGGCTGGTCGACAACCGCGGTTGGCAGCATGGGCAAATGGCCGAGCGAAGGCGGTCCTCGGTTTCGTGGACCACCAACGCGTCATCTTCACAACCGGTGAGTGCTGTGCGTGCAGCGAATGTGCACCGAGGGCGGAGCGTACTGGCTTCAGCAGACCGGGTGCCGACGTTCGGATTCGGCCGCTGAGTGTCGGCGGATGCGCAGACCGGTCGGTGAGACCGTCCCGCCGCATCGGGCGGCTTCACTCCGAAACTTGACGTTCGCCAACCATCGGGCAGGTGATGGTCAGCTGCCTTAATTGTGATCGCCGAACGGCTGCAGTCGAACGCAGCGAACTGGAACTGCCGACCCGTTGCTGTCATGGCCGCTACCGTATCGGGTAACAACCAGGTGCCCGAAGCCAGGTGCCCGAAGCTGGTACCCAACGCGCTGAGCTCGAACTCGACAAATTCAGCGTGCGCGGCCGGTGAACTTGCCGGCGGCTTAATGAACCCGCAGCACCTCAAACTGTAGTCGGATTGGAGCGACCTGTATCGACACCTCATCACCCTCGCATTTACCCAGCATGGCCCTGCCCAACGGGGCTTCGCCGCTGATGACCTGAACGAGCTGAGCGCCGGTGACCAACTTCATGCTGCCCCCATCCGGGCCGAGAAACAGCTGCTGTTGCTTGTCGGCGGAATCGACCAGGCAGACCAGCGCGCCGAGTTGTATACCTTTGCTGGCGTCATAGGGGCGCGGGCGGAAATGGCGCCAATTGGCCATCGCCTGGCGGATGGCGTCGGCGCGACGAGCTTGGCCGCTGGCCAGATAGGCAGCTTCGAGACCCAATGTGTCGTACTTGTTCTCGGCGACGTTTTCTTCGTGAGTCGCCGTTTCATGGGCCGCCCGCGCTGCCTGTTCGGCTTGCAGCAGGTCTTCGGCGAGCCGTTCCAGCACCCGCTGCTGAAGCAAGAATTTATCCATGATGAAACGTGAGGCATCTCGAACAAGCGAGGTCAGATTTTGATTATGAAGGGCTCCGCCAGCTGTCGACGCTCCTGTTGGCTGCAGGCTAACTTCAGCGATGGGCACGAAGCTGCCGCCAGCCAGGCGCCGACCAACGGCTGCTCGTGGCCGGGATTGCCTGTTGGCGGCCAAACCAGAAAGAGGTGTTCGGCCTGATCGTCGGTTTGCTCAAGGGCAGCTGGCGGCGCACTCCGCGTACGGGTAGTCCTGGCCATGAGCGGGTACTGCTGACCGGCAGTTCAGGAGCGGTACACACGAGAGCGCATGCGGCCCTAACCGTGCCCTCGTTCGACGTAGTCCATAGCCACTCGGTTACGCGGCTTTCTTCACCTGGCCCGCGTGCCAGTTTGCTTCAAGCCCTGGAAATTCGGCGCGAAGAACTGGCTGTTCCTGGGCAGCGAATCGGCCCTGCCAGCGCCATAGACGAACGCGAGCAGACGGCGCTGAGGATGTCGCAGAACTGTTGGACGACCTGGTTGGCCAGCTCGCCCGGCCTGCTCGCGATGAAACGCGCGCGGACCGTCAGGCGCTGGATACCTCGGCCATCAAGACCTAATGCGTGTGCGCACCGACGCCGAGGAATACCTGCTGATGGCGGCCCTAACCTGGTGGAGTGCGTCGCCTCCGTTGGATCCACGAACACATCGTGATGATCACGGGCACCGGCTCGGTTCCGAGACTTCAACTGTCGGCTTGTCGCAATTGCACAAGACCGTTCACCCAACGGCTGCACATGATGCGACCTTTCCGCTCATCAATTGCCGAAAGAATCCATGTTCAAAACACTTGCCCTTCGCAGCGTGCTGCTCTCCACCACACTGGTCGCGCTGTCTGGCATTGCAGCAGAAACGACACCGCCGGTCGCGGTGGCGCAAATTCTCAAGACCACCAACAGCTGGGATGGGAAGCCCATCATCTACCCGCCAGGCTCGGGCGAGGTCACCGTGCTGAGAATAGAGATTCAACCCGACGCCGAGACGGGTTGGCATCAGCACCCTGTCCCCTCCTTCGCCGTGGTGTTGGAAGGAACGTTGCAGGTCACACTGCGGGATGGGAGCAGCCGCCGCTTCGGTGCAGGCGAAGTTTTCGCGGAA
>JACMKK010000043.1 GCA_014380115.1 Luteimonas sp.
CCACGTTGGTCCAGAAACCCGGGCGCTCGCGGGCGACGCGCTTGAGCAGGTTCTTGATGATCTGCTCTTCGTGCGAGGCCGACGCGGTGTTCACCCAGTCGGAGCCATTCTCGAGCTCGTAGCCCTTGTGGATCAGCAAGGTGACGTCGCCGCCGTCATCGACGACCAGCTCTGGCCCCTTGCCACCGGGAAAGGTCACCGCATCGAGCGTGCAGTCCCAGTATTCCTCGAGGGTTTCGCCCTTCCACGCGAACACCGGGGTGCCGGTGACGGCGATCGCGGCGGCGGCGTGATCCTGGGTCGAGAAGATGTTGCACGAAGCCCAGCGCACGTCGGCGCCGATGTCCTTCAGCGTCTCGATCAGCACCGCGGTCTGGATGGTCATGTGCAGCGAGCCGGTCACGCGCACGCCCTTGAGCGGCTTGGCCGCGGCGTACTTCTTGCGGATCGACATCAGGCCCGGCATCTCGTGCTCGGCGATGTCGAGTTCCTTGCGGCCCCAGTCGGCGTCGCCGAGGGACATGTCCGAGACTTTGTAGTCGTGCGCTTTTTCGTTCTTGATCACAGCATTCATGGCATTACTCCGTTTGTTTGGAAGGCCTGCAGTGGGCAGGACTCACATTGAACGGGCGCCGTTTCGCGTGTTGCCTCCATCGAGCCTGTTCCCTTGCACTGGCGTGCCGGGCTTGCAGCGCCCCTCGATGGGGGAGAAGGCGTGCGGCAACCGGCCGCACGCCTAATTTCAGGTGTTACATATTGATTGTCACTTCAGTCCTGCAGCCTTGCGCAGCTCGTCGGCCTTGTCGGTCTTCTCCCACGAGAACGCGGTGGCGGTGTGCTTCTTGCCGGCGCCGTCGGTGTAGGTGAATTCCTTGGCCTTGCGACCGAAGTGGCCATAGGCGGCGGTCTGCTGGTACATCGGATGGATCAGGTCGAGCATCTGCAGGATGCCGTAAGGACGCAGGTCGAAATACTTGCGGATCAGCTTCTCGATCTTGTCGTCGCTGATCTTGCCGGTGCCGAAGGTGGTGACCGAGATCGAAGTCGGGTGCGCCACGCCGATTGCGTAGCTGACCTGCACTTCGCAACGATCGGCCAGGCCGGCCGCGACCACGTTCTTGGCGACATAGCGCGCCGCATACGCAGCCGAGCGATCGACCTTGGACGGATCCTTGCCCGAGAACGCGCCACCACCGTGGCGCGCCCAGCCGCCGTAGGTGTCGACGATGATCTTGCGGCCGGTCAGGCCGCAGTCGCCGACTGGTCCGCCGATCACGAACTTGCCGGTCGGGTTGATGTGGAACTGGGTGCCCTTGTGCAGCCACTTCGTCGGCAGCACGGGCTTGAGGATGTGCTCGCGCACGGCTTCGATCAGGTCCTTCTGCTTGACGTCCGGATCGTGCTGCGTCGACAGCACGACGGCGTCGATCGCGACGGCCTTGCCGTTGTCGTAGCGCAGCGTGACCTGCGACTTGGCGTCGGGGCGCAGCCACGGCAAGGGAGACTTCTTCTGCTTGCGGACCTTCGCCTGCTGCTCGACCAGGCGATGCGACAGGTGGATCGCCGCCGGCATGTAGCTTTCGGTTTCGTTGGTCGCGTAGCCGAACATCAGGCCCTGGTCGCCCGCGCCTTGCTCTTCGGGCTTCTTGCGGTCGACGCCCTGGTTGATGTCGGGGGACTGCTTGCCGATCAGGTTGAGCACGCCGCAGGTGGCGCCGTCGAAGCCGACTTCGGAGCTGTCATAGCCGATGTCCACGATCACCTTGCGGGTCAGCGCCTCGAGGTCGATCCACGCGGTGGTGGTGATCTCGCCGGCGACGATCGCCACACCGGTCTTGACCATGGTCTCGCAGGCCACGCGCGCGCGCTTGTCCTGCGCCAGGATCGCGTCGAGCACCGCGTCGGAGATCTGGTCGGCAACCTTGTCGGGGTGGCCTTCTGAGACCGACTCGGAGGTGAAGAGGGTGCTGGACATCGCGCAAGCTCCTGGAAGGGATATATCCCTGTATTCGGATGAAAAGATGGCCGCATATGATACACGGCCGGCGGCGCGGGAACATAGTGCCGCGCGCAGCGTTGCAGGCGGGTTAACGGGAAGCGCCCATGCATGCGGACGCCGCGTTCTCGGGACCGACCTAGGCAGGGCTAATCCGGGCCCTTCACGCGGCCGGTTGTCACCGGAATGCCGCAAAAAAGCCACTTGGCTGTCGCGCGGCGGGAGCAGGCTGCCGGCCAAACAGGGCCGCCGCAGCAGTCATGATCCGACTCGAAGAACGCGTCAGGCAACGCTTCCCGCGCTGGTTTCGCGGCCGGCGGGCGCACGTCGTCGCGCCGCTGCTGCGCACGATCGGTCGCTGGTCGCGTTTCGACCTGCTCGATGCCTTCCTGGCAGAGAGCGGCCAGCTGCGCGGATTCGCCTTCCTGGAGGCCGCCTGCGCGCACCTGCGACTGCGCTACCACGTCGATGCCGCCGACCAGGCACGCATCCCCGCGCGCGGACGCCTGCTGATCGTGGCCAACCATCCTTCCGGCGCGCTCGACGCGCTGGCGCTGCTGCACTGTGTCGTGCAGGTGCGGCGCGACGTGCGCATCGTCGCCAACGACATGCTGTCGATGATCGAGCCGCTGTCGGACCTCCTGCTGCCGGTGCGCATCCTCGGCGGGAAGCCGCGTGCCGAGCACCTGCGCGCTATCGACCGTGCGCTGGACGACGAGCAATGTGTGATCGTGTTTCCGGCCGGCGAGGTGTCGCGGCTGGGCCTGCGCGGCGTGCGCGATGGCCGCTGGCAGCGCGGCTTCCTGCGCTTCGCGCGCAAGACCTCCACACCGGTGCTGCCAGTACGAATCGAGGCGCGCAATTCGGCGCTGTTCTATGGCACCTCGGCGCTGTTCAAACCGGCGGCGACGGCCTTGCTGGCGCGAGAGATGTACGCGCGCCGCAGCCGGCCGCTGGCGCTGCGCATCGGGCAACCGATGCGGATCGACGAAGGCGATGCCGCGACGGCATTGCGCAAGGTGCGCAAGGCGCTGTACGCGCTCGGCCGTCGCGAAGGCTCGCGGCGTCTGTTCGAAGCACCGGTCGCATCACCGCTCCTGCCTGCGCGGTTGGCGGCGGCAGTGGCTGCGACGGAACTGCTCGGCATGACCGCCGACGGCAAGCAGATCCGCCTGGCGGAACTGCGCGCAGGCTCGCCCCTGCTGCACGAGATCGGACGCCTGCGCGAACTGACGTTCCGCAGGGTTGGCGAGGGCACCGGCCGCAGTCTCGATCTGGACGAATACGACACTCACTACCAGCACATCCTCGTCTGGGATGCCGCTGCAGCCCGTATCGCCGGTGCCTATCGCATCGCGCGCGGGGCGCAGGTGTTGGCGCGGCGCGGCTTGCAGGGGCTCTATACCGCCTCCCTGTTCAGTTATGCCGACGACGCCGTGCCGCGCCTGGCCGAAGGTCTCGAACTCGGACGCAGTTTCGTCGCGCCGGACTACTGGGGCGGGCGCAGCCTGGATTATCTGTGGCAGGGCATCGGCGCCTACCTGCGCCGCTATCCGCAGGTGCGCTATCTGTTCGGCGCCGTTTCGATCAGCGCGGCGTTGCCGCTGGCCGCGCGCGAACAGCTGGTCGCGTATTACCAGCGCTTCTACGGCGGCGGTGAAGCGCTGGCGCAGTCGCCGCGCCCGTTCTCGTATTTCGCCGCGCCACCGTCGTTCGGCGAATTGGATGCGGACACCGCGTTCCGGGTGATGAAGGGCAACCTCGACGCGCTCGGCGCGACGGTGCCGATGCTCTACAAGCAATACACCGAGCTGTGCGAACCGGGCGGCGCGCGCTTCCTCGCCTTCGGCGTGGATCCGGCATTCAGCGATTCGATCGACGGGCTGATCGAGGTCGATCTGCACCGTATCCGACCCAGGAAGCGCCAGCGCTACCTGCAGACGGCGGACGCTTCGGCATGACGCCGTCGGCCGCCACCGGCGACTACCGGCGCGCGGTCTTCGTCTCCGACGTGCATCTCGGCGCCAAGCACTGCCACGCGGCCGAGCTGGCGGATTTCCTCGGTGGTCTGCGCTGCGGCAGGTTGTACCTGGTCGGCGACATCGTCGACCTGTGGTGGATCGCGCAGAAGCGCGCGCGCTGGGGCCACGCGCACAACCGCGTGGTCGAGG
The DNA here is from genome assembly GCA_014380115.1 of Luteimonas sp. Classification (GTDB taxonomy): domain Bacteria; phylum Pseudomonadota; class Gammaproteobacteria; order Xanthomonadales; family Xanthomonadaceae; genus Luteimonas. Next base: position 4,168 of record JACMKK010000043.1, read on the forward strand.
CGCTGCACGCGCTGCGCCGCACCGGCACCACGATCATCTACGTGCCCGGCAACCACGATCGTCCGATCCGCCGCTTCTGCGGCCTGTCGCTGCCGGCGATGCAGATACGGCGGCGCACCATCCACGTCACCGCCGACGGCCGCCGCCTGCTGGTCACGCACGGCGACGACTACGACGGCGTGACCCATTTCGGCGGGCTGCAGGAGAAGTTCGACGACTGGCTGTACTACCGCATCCTCACCGGCAACCAGCTCGTCAACCGCCTGCGTCAGCGCTTCGGCCGGCGCTACTGGTCGCTGTCGG
>JACMKK010000044.1 GCA_014380115.1 Luteimonas sp.
AGAGCGCCCTCGGCTTGTCCGGTGGCCAGCAGCAGCGCCTGTGTATCGCGCGCGCGGTAGCGCTGCGCCCTGATGTGCTGCTGCTCGACGAGCCGACCTCCGCGCTCGACCCGATTTCCACCAGCCGCATCGAGCAGCTCGTAGAAGAACTAAAAAAGGACTATACGATCGTCATCGTGACCCACAACATGCAGCAGGCCGCGCGCGTTTCGGATTTCACCGCTTTCATGTATCTGGGTGACCTGATCGAGCACGACGTCACCGAGACCATTTTCTCGAACCCCTCGAAGCAGCAGACCGAGGACTACATCACCGGCCGCTTCGGCTGACCGACGGGCACGAGGACGATCATGATGAGCAACCAACCACACGACCACATCGTCAAGAGCTACGACGAGGAACGCCGTCGCTTGATCGACGAGATCCTGCGCATGGGCGAGATGGCCGCCTCGCAGCTCGAATCTGCGCTCGACGTGCTCGAGCGCCGCGACGACAAGGCCGCCGAGCGCATCATCGCCAACGACGAGGCGATCGACGTGCTGGAACAGGAGATCAGCCACGACGTCATGAAGCTGGCGCTACGCGGCCCGTTGGCGCGCGACCTGCGCGATATCCTGGCCGCGCTGCGCATTGCATCCGACATCGAGCGAATCGGCGACTACGCCGCCAACGTCGCCAAGCGCTCGATGGCGTTGAACCTGTCGCCACCGTTGCCGCACACGCGCGGCCTGGGTTCGCTCGGCTCGTTGGCAGTGGAGCAGGTCCGCGACGTGCTCGCTGCCTACCGCGACAACGACACCGATGCCGCGCAGCGCGTGCGCGCGCGCGATGCCGAACTCGACGCGCAGTACACCGGCCTGTTCCGCGAGTTGCTGACCTACATGATGGAGGATGCGCGCGCGATCACGCCCTGCACCCACCTGCTGTTCATGGCCAAAAACCTCGAACGCATCGGCGATCATGCGACCAACATCGCCGAGAACATCTGGTTCCAGGTCCACGGCGAAGACGCGCTGCCGCCTCGCGAGAAGCGCGACGAGACCAATACCGTCGGCTGAGGCACCTGACGGTGCCGGACGGGCTCGTGCCCTAAACGCGGGCTGAACCTGGCCACCAAAGCGCAAGCGCGGCACATCGGCCGCGCCGCTCCCTGTCTCTAGTTGGGTAGTCGGATGGCCGCTGTCCGCGTACCTTCGCGAGCAGAGGACACCGCCGTGCAGGATCCAGCATTCAATGAGCAGATCGACGCCGCCCGAAGCGGCGACCGACGTGCGCTCGAAAGCGTGCTGACGCGTTCGCGCCAGGACCTGCGCCGTTATGCCGAATACCACTGTTCCATCAACGACGTCGAGGATGCCGTGCAGGAAAGCCTGCTGCTGATCTCGCGCAAGATCGGCAGCCTGCGCGCGGTCGAGGCCTATGCCTCCTGGCTGTTCCGCATCGTCAAGCGCGAATGCAACCGTCTCAAACGCGCCATGCGGCACTTGCTGCTGCAGCCGGTGTTCGACGAGATCGACGGTCCGCACTATCCCGCGCCGAGTGGAATCCTGCGCGACATCGCCAATGCGCTCGCGGCCTTGCCGCCGCACTATCGGGAGATCATCCTGCTGCGCGACATCGAGGGCCTGACCGTCGCCGAGATCGCCGAACGATTGTCGCTGCATACCGAAGCCGCCAAGGCCCGCCTGCATCGCGCGCGCAGTCTTGCCCGGCAATACCTTTCAGCCGACCCGGCGCTTGCGCCGGCCTGATCGCTTCGCGTTACGATTCGCCACCCCGCGGGGCTGCCCGCACAACAGGAGATATCGCGATGTCCAGCTCCAAGAAGCCCGTTGCCCTCGCCGTCGGTGCCGCCCTCGCCGGTGGCCTAATGCTGTCCGGTTCGGCATTTTCTGCCACGCAGCTCGCGCAGGGTTACCTGCTCGGCGCACAGGACACCGCGCCTGCGGCTGCCGACATGAAAGCCGACGCGGAAGGCAAGTGCGGCATGGACAAGATGGATACCGACAAGGACGGCAAGATCTCGAAGGCCGAGTTCGCCGTTGCCCACGACAACGACGACAGCAAGTTCGGCGCGCACGATCCCGACAGCGACGGCTTCATCAGCGCCGAGGAATTGAAGGCGCACAAGGAAGGCAAGTGCGGCGAAGGCAAGTGTGGTGAGGGCAAGTGCGGCGGCTCGGTCTGATCGCATCACACTGATCGCATCACTTTGACTGCGGGCGCGTCATGAGCCAGCCCCTTCTCGCTCCTGACGCTGCCGGACTCGGCCTGCGACGACCGCTGCTGGGGTCGTTGCAGGCCGCGTTGCCCGGCACGTTCGATTTCCTCGAAGCCGCGCCGGAAAACTGGATCGGCGTCGGCGGCACGCTCGGCGAAGCATTCGCCGATCTGGCATCGCGCTATCCGCTGGTCTGCCATGGCCTGTCGCTTTCGGTCGGCGGCCCCGCCGCACTCGACGAAACCTTCCTCGTGCGCCTGCGCCGCTTCCTCGACCAGCATCGCGTGCCGCTCTACAGCGAACACCTCAGCGCCTGCGGCGACAGCCGTGGCCAGCTCTACGACCTGCTGCCGCTGCCGTTCACCGACGCGGCCGTCCACCATGTCGCTGCCCGCATCCGCCGCACGCAGGACATCCTGGGCCGGCGCATCGCGGTGGAGAACATTTCCTACTACGCCGCACCTTTCCAGGCGATGGCGGAGATCGACTTCGTCAACGCGGTGCTCGCCGAGGCCGACTGCCTGCTGTTGCTCGACGTCAACAACATCATCGTCAACGCCACCAACCACGGCTACGACGCGCAGGCGTTCCTGCGCGCGCTGCCCGGCGAACGCGTGGCCTACGTCCATGTCGCCGGGCACTACGACGAAGCCGCGGACCTGAAGATCGACACCCACGGCGCTGCCGTCAACGATGCGGTCTGGGCGCTGCTCGACGAGGCTTATCGCCTGTTCGGGCCGAAGCCGACGTTGCTCGAGCGCGACTTCAACTTCCCGCCGTTCGACGAGCTGGCGGCGGAACTCGGCGCGGTACGCCAGCGACTGGCGGCTGCACGGCAGGTGCGACATGCAGCCTGAGCGCGGCGCCGACGACGCCGGAGCGCTCCTGCGCGCGCAACAGGATGCGCTGGCGGCCTATATTCGCGACCCGACCCATGTCGCTCCGCCAGAAGGCATCGAGGAGCGACGCCTGCAGGTCTACCGCGACCTGTTCTTCAACAACATCGCCTCGATGCTGGCGGGCAACTTTCCGGTGCTGCACCGCATCTTCGCCGGTGCGCGCTGGCAGGCGCTGGTGCGCGATTTCTATCGCGATCACGGCAGCCGCACGCCGTTGTTCACCGAACTCGCGCGTGAGTTCCTGCGCTATCTCGAAACGCGCAAGGTCGCGGACGATCCGCCGTGGCTGCAGGAACTGGCGCACTACGAATGGGTGGAACTCGCGCTGCAGATCAGCGAGGCCACGCGCGAGGACATCGCCCACGAGGCAGGCGGGGGTCTCATCGCAGGCAGGCCGGTGGTGTCGCCGCTGGCCTGGCCCCTCGCGTACGCCTGGCCGGTGCACCGGATCGGTCCCGCCTTCCAGCCGGAAACGCCGCCCGACGTCGCGACCCTGCTGCTGCTGCGCCGCGAGACCGATGGCAAGGTCAGCTTCCACGAACTCAGTGGCCTGACCTTCCGCCTGCTGCAGAGACTCGATGCGGAACCGCAGTACACGGGATACGAGCATCTCGCGGCCCTCGCCGCCGAAGCCGGCGCGACCGACATCGAGGCCTTCATCGACGACGGCGCGAAGATGTTGCTGCAGTTGCATCGGGAAGGCACGGTGCTCGGAACGCGCATCGACTAGGCGCTGTCCGCCATCCCTGCGATGATCTGGTCGCGGATGCGCTGCTGACGCAACCCATCCCAGCGATGCGCTGTCGACCGTCTGCTACGCTGGCGACATGGAACAAATCGCCGCCGCAACCCCGTTTCGAAAGATGTCCGAGCGCTTCCGCGGCTTTCTTCCGGTCGTGGTCGACGTGGAAACCGGCGGCTTCGACTGGAACCGCCACGCACTGCTGGAGATCGCCGCCGCGCCGATCGATCTCGACGAGAATGGCCGCTATGTCGTCGGCGAGGTCGCCAGCGCGCATGTCGTGCCCGCGCCCGGGACGCTGATCGATCCGAAGTCGCTGGAGATCACCGGCATCGACATCGACCACCCTTTCCGCGACGCGAAACCCGAGCGCGAGGCGCTGGACCTGATCTTCGCCGTGGTGCGCGCCGCCGTGCACAGACACGGCTGCCAGCGCGCGATCCTGGTCGGACACAACGCGCATTTCGACCTGAACTTCCTCAACGCCGCGGTCGCGCGCGTCGGCCACAAGCGCAATCCGTTCCATCCGTTCAGCGTGTTCGATACCGTCACGCTGGCCGGCGTCGCCTACGGCCAGACCGTGCTGGCTCGCGCCGTGCAGGCTGCGGGCATGGAATGGAACAGCGCGCATGCGCATTCGGCCGTCTACGACACCGAGCGCACCGCGGAGTTGTTCTGCAGGATCGTCAACGCCTGGCCGCAACCCGCGGTCGCCGTCCCGCCTCCTGCTTGAGGCGGCTTACAGCTGCCGTTCGCGGCGCAGCCTGATGCCGCGCACGATGCCGTAGCCGCTGACGAGCATCCAGGCCAGCTCGAGCACGAACACCGAGACGTTGAACTTGCCGAGCAGCGACACGAGGATCCCGGCCGCGCCGAGCAGGTTCATCAGCTGGTAGGCCAAGCCATTACCCGACATGCGCCCGGCCTGCAGCAGGAAGAATCCGCCGAGGATCAGCAGCGTGCCGACGATGCCGACCCAGTCGTACCACGCCATCTCGATCGACATCATTTCGCCTGCTCCTGTCGTTGCCGCACCGCCTCGAACAGCGTGACGCCCGAGGCCACCGACACATTGAGGCTTTCCACGCCCTGCGCGGCGACGCCGGGCATCGGGATGGTGACCAACTGGTCGCAATGCTCGCGCGTCAGGCGGCGCAGTCCGTCGGCTTCGCCGCCGAGCACCAGTGCGACGTTGCCGCGCAGGTCGATCGCATACAGCGATGCGGTCGCCTCGCCCGCCAGACCGTAGATCCAGACACCGAGCTGTTGCAGATCGCGCAGCGCACGCGCCAGATTGGTCACGCGCACCACCGGCACGCTGTCGGCGGCACCGGCGGAGGTCCGGCGCACGGTCGCATTGACCTGCACCGCCTTGTCCTTCGGAATGACGACGGCAGTGGCGCCCGCGGCCGCGGCGCTGCGCAGGCAGGCGCCTAGATTGTGAGGATCCTGCACACCGTCGAGGACGAGGATCAGCGCCTTGCCCTCGGCTGCCTCGACCAGGGCCGGCAATTCGTTCTCGTCCCACGTCTTGGCTGCCGCATAGCGCGCGACCACGCCCTGGTGGCGCATGCCGCCGGTCACGCCATCGAGCGCGTTCTGCGCGACACGGCGCACGTCGATGCCTTTGCGGCGCGCGCTTTCTTCGATCTCGGTCAGGCGCGGGTTCTTCGCGCCGGCTTCTATCAACACTTCGCGCACGTTGTCGGCGTCGTGCTCGACCGCGGCAGAGACGGCGTTGATGCCGGCGATCCATGGGTTTTGTTTGCTCATGGCGCTATTGTGCCGCGGACACAGCCGAGTCGTTCGTTTTGCTCCCTCTCCCGTTTACAGGAGAGGGTTGGGGTGAGCGTGCGACTGCTGCGACGATCCCGGTGCTCGCTTCGCTCGCGCCCCCATCCCGGCCTTCCCCCGCAAGCGGGGGAAGGGGCAGAGCGCAGCTCGCTTCGTTTTGGCTGCCTCTCCCGTTTACGGGAGAGGGCTGGGGTGAGGGCCCGGCTCTTGCCGTTCGCGATTCAGTACTTCGCCTTCTTCCGCTTCGCCGGCTGCCCGCGCGGCGGTTTCGGCGGCACGTTGGCGTCCCTGACCTGGCGCCCTTTCGCTCCGCGCGCCGGGAAGGCATGCGCCTGTGTGACGGTCGCCCCAGCATCGGCCGCATCCAGCACCAGCCGGAAGTCGATCTTGCGCTCCTCCAGGCTCGCCTTCAGCACCACGATGCGCGCGCGATCGCCGAGGCGGAAGACCCGGCCGCTGCGCTCGCCGCTCAGCGTCTTGCGGATCGGATCGAAGTGGTAGTAATCGTTCGGCAGCTGGGTGACGTGGACGAGGCCGTTGACCTTGGAATCGTCGAGCTCGATGAACAACCCAAAGCTGGTGACGCCGCTGACCGTGCCGTCGAACTCGCTGCCGACATGCTGTTCCATCCAGGCGGCGCGATAACGGTCGTCGACCTCGCGTTGCGCCTCGTCGGCGCGACGCGAACGCTCCGAACACTGCAGCGACAGCGCGGCCATCGCATTCTTCGAATACAGATAGCTAGCCGCATTGCCGCCGGCGAGTGCGTGCTTGATCGCACGGTGCACCAGCAGGTCGGGATAGCGCCGGATCGGCGAGGTGAAATGCGCGTAGGCCTCGAGCGCCAGGCCGAAATGCCCGATGTTGTCCGGCGCGTACACCGCCAGGCTCTGGCTGCGCAGCACCACTGATTCCAGCAGCGTCGCATCCGGACGATCGCGGATGGTGTCGAGCAGCTGGCGGAAATCGCGCGGCCGCACCTTCGCCCAGGGCGGCAGGCGCAACTTGAATTCCTTCAGGAACTCCAGCAGGTCGGCGTACTTCGCCTCCGGCGGCTTGTCGTGGTCGCGGTACGGCGCCGGCACGTGCGCCTCCAGCAGGAACTTGGCCGCCTCGACATTGGCCGCGATCATGCATTCCTCGATCAGCTTGTGCGCGTCGTTCCGCTGCAGCATGCCGGCCTGGGTGACCTCGCCCTGCGGGCCGAGCACGAAGCGCACTTCCGATGACTCGAACTCGATCGCGCCCCGCTGCTGCCGCGCCTTGTCGAGGACGCGGTACAACTGGTGCAGGCGCTGCACCTGCGGCAGCTGCGCGCCGATGAAGGCCTGCGCCTGCTCGCGATCCTCGTCGGGCACGCCATCGCCGACCGCGTTCCAGACCTGGGTGTAGGTCAGGCGCTCGTGCGAGTTCATGACCGCCTCGTAGAACTTCGAGTGCGCGACGTGGCCGGCGCGATCGACCTGCATGTCGCAGACGAAACACAGCCGGTCGACCTTCGGCTTCAGCGAGCAGATGCCGTTGGACAGCGTCTCGGGGAGCATCGGCACGACGAAGCCGGGGAAGTAGACCGACGTGGCGCGCTTGGTGGCCTCCTCGTCGAGCGGGGTTCCCGGGCGCACGTAGTGGGAGACGTCGGCGATCGCCACCACCAGGCGGAAGCCTTCACGATTGGGTTCGCAATACACCGCATCGTCGAAGTCCTTGGCGTCCTCGCCGTCGATCGTGACCAGCGGCAGCTGGCGCAGGTCGACGCGCGAGGCCGCGGTCGCGGCGTCCACTTCCAGCGGCACGGCGGTGGCTTCGGCGAGCGCGGCGGGCGGGAATTCGTGCGGGATTTCGTGGCCATGGATCGCCGCTTCCACCGCCAGCGACGCCGTGAGCTTGTCGCCGAGCACGGCCAGCACGCGGCCGATCGGCGGGCGATGCGCATCGGGCGCGTGCACGATCTCGCACACGACCAGCTGCCCGTGTTTCGCATCCATCCGCTCGTCGGCGGGAATCTGGATGTTGCGCTGGATGCGCCGGTCGTCGGGCACGACGTAGCTGATGCCGGATTCGAGCGTGAAGCGCCCGATCAGGCGGTTCAACCGGCGCTCGAGCACCTCGACGATGACGCCCTCGCGGCGCCCGCGCCTGTCGACATTGGTGACGCTGCCGAGCACGCGGTCGCCATGCATGGCCTTGCGCATCTCGGCCGGCGGCAGGAACAGGTCGTCGCCGACGCCGCTCTCCGGACGCAGGAAACCGAAGCCTTCCGGATTCGCGATCACGGTGCCGGCGATCAGGTCCAGCCGTTCGGCCGGCGCGTACGCACCCTTGCGGTTCTGCAGCAGCTGACCGTCGCGGACCATCGCGCCGAGCCGTTTGTTGAGGGCTTCGGCGCGATCGGGCGCGACGAGATCGAGCTCCTGGGCCAGCGCCTCGGCGCTCAAGGGTCCATCCGCCGCGGCGAGCAACTGCAGGATGGCCTCGCGACTGGCGATCGGATTCTCGTAGCGACCCGCCTCGCGTGCGGCTTGCGGGTCGCGGAACTCGCGCGGCGCGGGACGTTGCGCGGCTCCCGAAGCAGCGGGTGCATCCGGGCCCCGAGGATGTTGCGGTCCCTTCATCGCCTTGACCAGCGCGGCATCGGGCATCCACGGTGGCGGCTTGCTGCCTCCGGACTCGTGCCCGCTCGCCGACTTGCTTGTGCGCTTGGGAGCGGCCGGCTTCGCGCCGCGCTTGGGAGGGGTCTTGCCGCGGCCTGGGCCGCTCTTTCCGGGTGTTCTGGGCATCGCCGATATGGTACACGCCGCCACTTGCCGACCTCGTCACTTCATGTGCATCGCCTTCGACATGTTCCGTTGACAAGCCTCGCGCCGCAACGCAACATACGCGCCCTGCACCTGCCCGGGTGGCGGAATTGGTAGACGCACTAGCTTCAGGTGCTAGCGGGGGCAACTTCGTGGAGGTTCGAGTCCTCTCCCGGGCACCACGCCATGCAGGCACTCGCTTGCGGCTCTGATGAACGAGCCGTCGCGAGCTGCGAAAACGAAGAACTGCGGTTTTTCGTGGCAATACCCAAACCCCTGCCTGCAGGGGTTTTTTATTGGCGGGCGTCGCGGCTAGCGAGATGCGCGCGGCTAGAATTGCGCAATCTCGCGCATGCTCGCGCCGCCATCGCTGGATTCCGCATGACCGACCCCGTCCGCCCCGCCTTCCACGGTTTCGAGCAGATCCCGCTGCGCGAATACGCCGAGCGCGCCTACCTCGACTACTCGATGTACGTGGTGCTCGACCGCGCCCTGCCCTTCCTCGGCGACGGCCTCAAGCCGGTACAGCGCCGCATCATCTATGCGATGAGCGAACTCGGGCTCAATGCCGGCGCCAAGCCGAAGAAATCCGCGCGTACCGTCGGCGACGTCATCGGCAAGTTCCACCCGCACGGCGACAGCGCCTGCTACGAGGCGCTGGTGCTGATGGCGCAGCCGTTCTCGTACCGCTATCCGCTGATCGAAGGCCAAGGCAATTTCGGCTCCAGCGACGATCCGAAGTCGTTCGCGGCGATGCGCTACACCGAGTCCAAGCTGACGCCGATCGCCGAGGTGCTGCTCGGCGAACTCGCGCACGGCACCGTCGACTGGGATCCGAACTTCGACGGCACACTCGAGGAGCCGACCTGGTTGCCGGCGCGCCTGCCGCACCTGCTGCTCAACGGCACCACCGGCATCGCAGTCGGCATGGCCACCGACGTGCCGCCGCACAACCTCAACGAGATCGTCAGTGCCTGCGTGCGACTGCTCGACGATCCCGATACCAGCGTGCGCGAGCTGTGCGAGCACGTGCGCGGTCCCGACTATCCGACCACCGCCGAGATCATCACGCCCGCTGCCGACCTGCTGGCGATGTACGAAACCGGCAATGGCAGCGTGCGTGCGCGTGCGACCTGGGTGAAGGAAGGCGCCAACCTCGTCATTACTGCATTGCCGTACCAGGTCTCGCCCTCGAAAGTAATCGAGCAGATCGCGCAACAGATGCGCGCCAAGAAGCTGCCGTGGCTGGAGGACCTGCGCGACGAGTCCGACCATGCCAACCCGACCCGCATCGTGATGATCCCGCGTTCCAGCCGGGTCGATGCCGAGCAGCTGATGGGACACCTGTTTGCGACCACCGATCTGGAACGCAGCTATCGCGTCAACCTCAACGTGATCGGTCTCGATGGCCGCCCGCAGGTCAAGAACTTGCGGATGCTGCTGTCGGAGTGGCTGTTGTTCCGGACCGACACGGTGACACGCCGCCTCAGCCATCGTCTCGAGAAGGTCGAACGCCGCCTGCATCTGCTCGAAGGCCTGCTGGTCGCGTTTCTCAACCTGGACGAGGTGATCCGCATCATTCGCAGCGAGGACGAGCCGAAGGCGGCCCTGATCGCCCGCTTCGAGCTCAGCGAGGACCAGGCCGATTACATCCTCGACACCAAGCTCAAGCAGCTCGCGCGGCTGGAGGAAATGAAGATTCGCGGCGAACAGGACGAACTCGACGCCGAGCGCGACCGCCTCATGACGCTGCTCGGCAGCAAGGCGAAGCTGAAGAAGCTCATCAAGGACGAACTGCTTGCGGATGCGAAGAAATTCGGCGACGCGCGCCGTTCCCCGCTGGTTGCGCGCGGCGCCGCGCAGGCGCTGGCCGAAACCGAACTGGTGCCGAGCGAACCGGTGACCATCGTGCTCAGTACCAAGGGCTGGGTGCGCGCAGGCAAGGGACACGACATCGATGCCGCCGCGTTGTCCTATCGCGATGGCGATGGCCTGCTGCATGCCGTCAAGGGGCGCAGCACGCAACAGGTCGCCTTCCTCGATTCGACCGGCCGCAGTTATTCCGCCATCGCGCACTCGCTGCCCTCGGCGCGCGGCAACGGCGAACCGCTGACCGGCCGTTTTGCACCGGCGCCGGGGGCCTCGTTCGTGGCATTGGCGAGCGGCGATAACGATGCGCGCTTCGTGCTGGCTTCCTCGCACGGATACGGATTTGTCACCCGTTTCGAGAACCTCACCGGCCGGCAAAAGGCGGGCAAGGCGATGCTGTCGCTGACGCCGGGAGCCGGCGTGGTGCAACCGGCAGCCGTGACGGATGTGGCCAACGATCGTGTCGTCGCGGTCACCAGCGCCGGCCACCTGCTCGCGTTTCCGCTCAGCGAGCTGCCGGAACTCGACAAGGGCAAGGGCAACAAGATCATCGAGATCCCGAAGGCCAAGCGCGGCACCGAGCGCGTGGTGGCGATCGCGGCGGTCTCGCCTGGCGGCATGCTGTCGGTGAAGTCCGGTACGCGCACGATGACGTTGTCGTTCAAGGATCTTGGCGAGTATGTCGGTGCGCGCGGCAGTCGCGGCGGGTTGTTGCCGAGGGGTTGGCAGAAGGTGGATGGGCTGCATGTCGAGTGATGACCGGATATCGTCGCGCGCGGCGGCGCGGGGAAATATCTCGCTGCTCACTTGCGCCTCGGCGCGGCTGAAGGTCGACGGCCTGGCCGTGGAGTGAGCGGGTTCGATGCGCGCTGAATTCTGGGAACAGCGCTGGCGCGAAGGCCAAATCGGCTTCCACCAGGATGAGGTGACGCCGCTGCTGCAGCAGTACTGGTCTTCGCTGGCGCTGCCCGCGGGGAGCCGGGTCTTCGTTCCGTTGGCCGGCAAGACGCTCGACATGGCATGGCTGGCTGCGCAGGGCTATCGCGTGCTCGGTGTGGAGCTGTCGCAGGTGGCCGTCGACGGATTCTTCGCCGGGCACGGCCTGGTGCCGGAGCGCCGCGAATCGCGTTACGGCGTGCATCATGTCGCGGGCGACATCGAGCTCATCCGTGGCGATGCGTTCGCGCTCGATGCGGCTCTGCTGTCCGATTGCGCCGGCGTGTTCGACCGCGCTGCGTTGATCGCGTTGCCGCCGGAGATGCGTCGTCGCTATGCCACCGAACTGTATGCGCGCCTGCCGGAAGGCTGTCGTGGCCTGATGATCACACTGGAATATCCGCAGCATGAGAAGGCGGGGCCGCCGTTCTCGGTCGA
>JACMKK010000369.1 GCA_014380115.1 Luteimonas sp.
CCGCGGCTGCGTTGGCCTATGGCCTCGACAAGGCCGGCGGCGACCGCAAGATCGCCGTATACGACCTTGGCGGCGGCACCTTCGACGTGTCGATCATCGAGATCGCGAACGTCGACGGCGAGAAGCAGTTCGAGGTGCTAGCCACCAACGGTGACACCTTCCTCGGCGGCGAAGACTTCGACAAGCGGGTCATCGATTACCTGGTCGAGGAATTCCAGAAGGACCAGGGCATCGACCTGCGCAAGGATCCGCTGGCGCTGCAGCGCCTCAAGGACGCGGCTGAGCGCGCCAAGATCGAGCTGTCCTCGTCGCAGCAGACCGAAGTCAACCTGCCGTACGTGACGGCGGATGCCGCCGGCCCGAAGCACCTCAACATCAAGCTGACCCGCGCCAAGCTCGAGTCGCTGGTCGAGGACCTGATCAAGAAGACGATCGAACCCTGCCGCATCGCGCTCAACGACGCCGGGCTGCGCGCCAGCGACGTCAGCGAGGTGATCCTCGTCGGCGGCCAGACGCGCATGCCCAAGGTCAACCAGGCCGTGGCCGAGTTCTTCGGCAAGGAGCCGCGCAAGGACGTCAACCCGGATGAAGCCGTCGCCATTGGCGCAGCGATCCAGGGCGGCGTACTCGCCGGCGACGTCAAGGACGTGCTGCTGCTCGACGTGACCCCGCTGTCGCTCGGCATCGAGACGCTCGGCGGCGTGTTCACCAAGATCATCGAGAAGAACACGACCATCCCGACCAAGGCCGCGCAGACCTTCTCGACCGCCGAGGACAACCAGTCCGCGGTGACCGTGCACGTGCTGCAGGGCGAACGCGAGCAGGCGCGCTACAACAAGTCGCTGGCAAAATTTGATTTGACGGGAATTGATTCTGCACCGCGTGGTATGCCGCAGGTGGAAGTCGCGTTCGACATCGATGCCAACGGCATCCTGCACGTGTCGGCCAAGGACAAGAAGACCGGCAAGGAACAGAAGGTCGAGATCAAGGCCGGCTCGGGCCTGTCGGAGGAAGAGATCCAGCGCATGGTCACCGATGCCGAGACGCATCGCGAGGAAGACAAGAAGTTCCATGACCTCGTCACCGCGCGCAACCAGGCCGACGCGTTGATCCATGGCGCGCGCACCGCGATCAAGGACAACGGCGACAAGGTGCCTGGCGACGTGATTGGTCGCGTCGAGGGCGCGATCGCCGAGGTCGAGACCGCAATGAAGGGCGACGACCAAGGACAGATCGAGGCCAAGTCGAAGGCTTTGGAAGAAGCCGCGCAGGCGTTGTTCGCCGCAGTGGCTGCAGCGCAGCCGGGTCCGGCAGGCGAGGCGGACGCGTCGTCGAAGAACGACGACGTCGTCGACGCCGAGTTCACCGAAGTCAACGACGACGAGAAGAAGCAGTAATCATGCGGCGGCGTCCTTTTTGGCGCCGCCTTTTTGTTGATCGGGAACCAGTGGCGGGGAAGGGGATGTTGTCCTGCGACCGTTCTCCGGTTCCCGGCTTTCGTTTACCGGTTATCGAGCTTCGATGAGCAAACGTGATTACTACGAAACCCTGGGTGTGGCCCGCACGGCGTCCGAAGAGGAGCTGAAGAAGGCCTACCGGCGTTGCGCGATGAAGCACCATCCGGACCGCAATCCGGGCGATGCCGCGGCGCTGGAAGCATTCAAGGAATGCAAGGAGGCCTACGAGGTCCTGACCGATCCGGCCAAGCGCCGCAGTTACGACGCCCACGGCCATGCCGCGTTCGAACACGGCGTCGGTGGCGCCGGCGGCGGCCAGGGCTACGCCGACATGGGCGACATCTTCGGCGACATCTTCGGCAACATCTTCGGCGGTGGCGGCCCGGGTGCGCGCGCGCCGCGCCGTGGCGCCGACATCGGCTACGTGATGGAACTCGATCTAGACGAAGCCGTGGCCGGCATCGACAAGCGCATCGAGATCCCGACGCTGGTCGCCTGCGCGCCCTGCAATGGCAGTGGTTCGGAGGACGGCAAGGTCGAGACCTGCGCGACCTGCCACGGCCGCGGCCAGGTACGCATGCAGCGTGGCATCTTCTCGATGCAGCAACCGTGTCCGCATTGCGGCGGGCGCGGCCAGACCATCAAGTCGCCTTGCCAGGAATGCAACGGCAACGGACGCGTCGAGGAAGAGAAGGTCCTGTCCGTGAAGATCCCGGCCGGCGTCGACAACGGCGACCGCATCCGCCTGTCCGGCGAAGGCGAGGCGGGGCCGGCGGGTTCGCCGCCCGGCGACCTGTATGTCGAAGTGCGCGTGCGCCCGCATCCGATCTTCCAGCGCGACGGCGACGACCTGCATTGCGAAGTCCCGATCCGCATCTCACAGGCCGCGCTCGGCGATACCGTGCGCGTGCCGACGCTAGATGGCGAAGCCGAAATCCGGGTGCCCGCGGAAACGCAGAGCGGCAAGTTGTTCCGGCTGCGCGACAAGGGCGTGAAGTCCGTGCGCAGCCGCGCGCCGGGCGACCTCTATTGCCGCGTCGTGGTCGAAACGCCGGTCAACCTGACCAGCGAACAGCGCGAGTTGCTGGAGCAGTTCGAAGGCACGTTCACCAGCGAGAACGCGCGCCGGCATTCGCCGAAGTCGAGCACCTTCGTCGATGGCGTGAAGGGCTTCTGGGAGCGCATGACCTCCTGACGCTTGTTGCCTCGAGTCTTAGCGCCTATGACCGGTTGAGGGTCGCAGCGGCGTTCGATTGATTGACCGCCCCTGAAGATTCAAGGGTTGAAGGTCATCATCAATCGAGGAGATTACAAGATGAAGATAAACAGCTTCCAGAACCTCACACTAGCGCTGGGGACAGTGTTGGTGCTCGCGGCGGCGGCAGCGCCGCGTGCAAGCCAGGCGGCAACGATTGCATCGAAGTGGAAGTCGAATGCAGCCGGGGTATGCCAGAGCGCATTTTCTTCCGGAGCCGGTGCGGTGATTCGCGCCAGGCCGCTCGCCGTGCAGAATGAAGGAGCTGCCAATGCATTCGTGACTTGTTCCCTTCCCTACGACGACGAAGGCAATGAGTTGCCTACCGGCGGAAATTTCAACGACATCGGCGTCAGGCTCGTCAACACCACAGCGTCGAACGTAGAGGTGACCTGTACGCTGGTCAGCGGCACCGACACGGCGTCTACCGTCTTCGTGCCGAAGGCCGGCATCATTTCCGCCAATGCAGTTGGCCTGATCCTGTTTTCGACAACCGATCTCCCAGGCGACCCCGCGATGATCGAAGCCCCGAACTTCTCGTGCAGTTTGCCGCCGGGATTGGGTGTCAATTACGTGTACTACTACTACAACCGCCAGATCGGTACCTGACCGGCATCGCAAGAGCGGCAAATCAAACGGGCGCTACGGCGCCCGTTTTCGTCGGACATTGCAGCGATGTCATGTTCCCAGCATCTGGATCGGAGCGATGTAGCCCGAGCTTGGTCGAAGAGCGCGCTCACGTACAGTTTGGCGTAATACTTTCTTTCGCGATCCGCTTGGCTGGTGTTTACCCGTAAGTGGCCTTGATCGCGTGCTAGGCTCGCGCCAATCGAGCGGGAGCGGCGCATGGCCAAGGGCTGGTGGAAGAACCTCTACCTGCAGGTCCTTATCGCCATCGCGATCGGCGTCCTGCTCGGTCACTTCAATCCCGCGCTCGGCGAGCAGATGAAGCCGCTCGGCGACGGCTTCATCAAACTGGTGAAGATGATCATCGCGCCGGTGATCTTCCTGACCATCGTCGCCGGCATCGCCAAGATCGGCGACCTGCGCCATGTCGGCAAGATCGGCCTGAAGGCGCTCGTCTATTTCGAGGTGCTGACCACGTTGGCGCTGGTCATCGGACTCGTCGTCGCCAATCTCGTGCGTCCGGGCGTGGGCATGGGCATCGACCCTGCCCAACTCGACGCCAGCGGCGTGGCGAGCTACCAGCAGGCGGCGAAAGAGCAGGGCACGGTCGGCTTCCTGCTCGACATCATCCCGGGCAATTTCATATCCGCATTCACCGAAGGCAAACTGCTGCAGGTGTTGCTAGTCGCGATCCTGACCGGCATCGCCCTGACGCAGATGGGCGGCACCGGAAAGCGCGTGCTCGACCTGTGCGAAGACCTATCGCAAATCGTCTTCAACATCGTCGGCATGATCATGCGGCTGGCGCCGATCGGCGCGTTCGGCGCGATGGCGTTCACGATCGGCAAGTTCGGGCTCGCTTCGCTCGCCTCGCTGGGTTGGCTGCTGGCGTCGGTCTACCTGACCTGTTTCGCGTTCGTGTTCGTCGTGCTTGGCATCATCGCGCGCTGGTCCGGCTTCTCGCTGTGGCAGTTCCTGAAGTACATCCGCGGCGAGTTGCTGCTGGTGCTCGGCACTTCGTCTTCCGAGTCGGCGTTGCCGCGCCTGATCAATCGACTCGAGGACGCCGGCTGCGACCGCGCCGTGGTCGGCCTGGTGGTTCCCACCGGCTATTCGTTCAACCTCGACGGCACCTGCATCTACCTGACCATGGCCGCGGTGTTCATCGCGCAGGCCGTCGGCGTCGACCTGTCGCTGGCCGACCAGCTGATGCTGGTCGGCGTGCTGCTGCTGACTTCGAAAGGCGCCGCCGGCGTGACCGGATCGGGCTTCGTGACGCTGGCAGCGACGCTCGCCGCCCTCGGCGGCAAGGTGCCGGTGGAAGGCGTCGCGCTGATCCTCGGCGTGGATCGTTTCATGTCCGAGGCCCGTGCGATCACCAACTTCATCGGCAACGGCGTGGCGACCATGGTGGTGGCGAAGTGGGAGGGCCTGCGCGACGACGACAAGATGCGCGCAGCCTTCGCGGCGGGCCCGGAACCGGAGCGCTCGCCGATCCTGCGCGACCCCGACCAGGGCGACTGATGCTTGTCGGTCACGGACGCCGCCGTTAGCCTGCCCGCATGAACGATCCCGTCCGACTCCTGATTCACGGTGCTTCCGGCCGCATGGGCCAGTCCCTGTTGCGCCTTTGCGCCGAGCGCGAGGATTGCCGCGTCGTGGCCGCGGTAGCGCGCAAGGTCGGGCAGCGGGTCATCGACGGCGTGCCGCAGTTCGCCGCCAGCGAGCTGTCGGCGGTGCCGGCGTTCGACGTGGCCATCGACTTCAGCCTGGCCGAGGCGTTCGACCCGGTGCTGGCCTTGTGCGTGGAACGCGGCGCGGCGCTGGTGTCCGGCACCACGGGCCTGGACGAGGCGCAGCGCGCGGCGATCGATGCTGCCGGCAGTCGCATCCCGCTGTTGTGGGCGGCTAACTTCAGCCTGGGAGTGGCGGTGCTGAACGACCTGGTCGAGCGCGCCGCGGCTGCACTCCAGGGCTGGGACTGCGACATCGTCGAGGCGCATCACGCGCAGAAGAAGGACGCCCCGTCGGGCACAGCGCTGGCACTGGGCGCATCCGCTGCACAGGGCGGGGCGCATGCGCGCTATGCCAGCCTGCGCGCGGGCGACATCGTCGGCGAGCACACGGTGCAGTTCACCACCGCCGGAGAGCGGATCGAGCTGGTCCATCGCGCCGGCAACCGCGACATCTTCGCGCGCGGAGCGCTGCACGCGGCGGCGAATCTTGTCGGCCGCAAGCCCGGGCTGTATCGCCTGCGCGACCTGCTCTAGGCGTTCATCGGCATTTCCGCTGGCATCGGCGCGCGCGCGCCGGTATCATTCCCGCTCGCCTGCTTCTCGCCAGCACGGACCGGTCCAGTACCGCGTTCGCGCTTCGCTGCAACCTGCGTTCGGCGAAGAGGCATCCCCTGACGTCCCAAGGCGAAGCCCGTGACAGAAATTGCAATCCTTGCGCTCGAAGACGGCACCGTCTTCGAAGGCATTTCAGTCGGTGCGCCCGGCCTGAGCGTCGGCGAGGTGGTATTCAACACCGCCATGACCGGCTACCAGGAGATCCTGACCGATCCTTCCTATGCGCGGCAGATCGTCACGCTGACCTATCCGCATATCGGCAACACCGGTTGCACCGAGCAGGACGACGAGGCCATGCAGGCCTGGGCCGCGGGGCTGATCGTGCGCGACGTGCCGCGGCGTCCGAGCAGCTGGCGCAGCCAGGTGTCGCTGCCGGAATGGCTGCGGGCGCGCGGCATCGTCGCGATCGCCGACATCGACACCCGCAAGCTCACGCGCCTGCTGCGCGACAAGGGCGCGCAGAACGGCGCGTTGATGGCGGGATCGATCGATGTCGACAAGGCGCTCGAATCCGCGCGCAAGTTTCCCGGCCTCAAGGGCATGGACCTGGCGAAGGAAGTCTCGACCCGCGAGACCTACGCGTGGCGCGACGGCCCGCTCGATCTCGATTCCGGCGTCTTCGCGCGCGGCGATGGGAAGTTCAAAGTCGTGGCCTACGATTTCGGGGTCAAGCTCAACATCCTGCGCATGCTCGTCGAGCGCGGCTGTGACGTGACCGTTGTGCCAGCGCAGACCTCGGCCGCCGAGGTGCTCTCGCTACAGCCCGATGGCGTGTTCCTGTCCAATGGTCCCGGCGATCCCGAGCCTTGCGACTACGCCATTGCGGCGATCCGCGAGTTCGTTGCCAAGAAAATTCCCACTTACGGCATCTGCCTCGGCCACCAATTGCTGGGGCTCGCGGTCGGCGCCAAGACCGTGAAGATGAAATTCGGCCACCACGGCGCCAACCATCCGGTCATCGACCTCGATTCAGGCCGCGTGATGATCACTTCGCAGAACCATGGGTTCGCGGTCGACGAGTCCACGTTGCCGGCGAACGCACGCGTCACGCATCGCTCGCTGTTCGACGGCAGCAACCAGGGCATCGCGCTGACCGATGCGCCGGCGTTTTCTTTCCAGGGACATCCCGAGGCTTCACCCGGGCCGCACGACGTCGCACCCTTGTTCGACCGCTTCATCACGGCGATGGGCGAGCGCCGGTGAAAGCGGCAGGCCACCCGCGCCGGACACGCATCAAGCGTTTGGTCGCGTGCCTGCTGCTGCTGTCGGCCTATCCAGTCTTCGTCTTCGCCACGGTCTATTGGCACTGGTTCGGCGCGGACCTGCCCGGAGGGCGCAATGGTCCGGCCGATGCCTACCGGCATTCGCTGGCCAGCGCCACGGTGGCCTACACGGGCTCGCCAACTTGGGTGGCGTGGGTGACCGCGGTGATGGAAGGCGACGGCCATGGCAACGACAGTAGCGCGATGGATACGCACAACAACCGCATCGGGACCCGCATCGGCGCGCAGGCGGCGAGTTGGGACGCGATGCAGTCCGCGGTATGGGAAGCCGTGAGGTCCGGCGGCATCGATGCCGCTGATGACAACCAGATCACCTGGCTACCGCCCGAGCGGTGGCAGAACCGTTTGTATTGAGGAAACGATGCCCAAGCGCAGCGACATCAAGACCATCCTGATCATCGGCGCAGGTCCGATCGTCATCGGCCAGGCCTGCGAGTTCGACTACTCCGGCGCCCAGGCCTGCAAGGCCCTGCGCGACGAGGGTTATCGCGTGGTGCTGGTCAACAGCAATCCGGCCACGATCATGACCGACCCGGAGATGGCTGATGCGGTCTACATCGAGCCGATCAACTGGAAGACGGTCGAGAAGATTATCGCCAAGGAAAAGCCCGACGCATTGCTGCCGACGATGGGCGGACAGACCGCGCTGAACTGCGCGCTCGACCTCGCCGATAACGGCGTGCTGGAAAAATACGGCGTCGAACTGATCGGCGCCTCGCGCGATGCCATCCGCATGGCCGAGGACCGCGAGCTGTTCCGCATCGCCATGGCCGAGATCGGTCTCGAATGCCCGAAGGCCGAAGTGGCGCGGTCGCTCGAGCAGGCGCTCGACATCCAGACGCGCGTCGGCTATCCGACCATCATCCGGCCGAGCTTCACGCTCGGCGGCAGCGGCGGCGGCATCGCCTACAACCGCGAGGAACTGGTCGACATCGTCAACCGCGGTCTCGAGCTGTCCCCCACCAGCGAAGTACTGGTCGAGGAGTCGGTGCTCGGCTGGAAGGAATTCGAGATGGAAGTGGTCCGCGACACCGCGGACAACTGCATCATCGTCTGCTCGATCGAGAACCTCGATCCGATGGGCGTGCACACCGGTGATTCGATCACCGTGGCGCCGGCGCAGACGCTGACCGACAAGGAGTACCAGCGCCTGCGCGACGCCAGCATCGCGGTGCTGCGCAAGATCGGCGTCGATACCGGCGGCAGCAACGTGCAGTTCGGCATCAATGCTCAGACCGGGCGCGTGGTCGTGATCGAGATGAACCCGCGCGTGTCGCGTTCGTCAGCGCTGGCATCGAAGGCCACGGGTTTTCCGATCGCGAAGGTCGCGGCCAAACTCGCGGTCGGTTACACGCTCGACGAGCTGAAGAACGAGATCACCGGCGGACTGACGCCGGCTTCGTTCGAACCGAGCATCGACTACGTCGTCACCAAGATCCCGCGCTTCGCGTTCGAAAAGTTTCCGGCAGCCGATGCGCGCCTGACCACGCAGATGAAATCGGTCGGCGAGGTGATGGCGATCGGACGCACGTTCCAGGAATCGCTGCAGAAGGCGTTGCGCGGTCTCGAGACCGGCAAGTCCGGACTCGATCCGAGTGGTCTGGACTTCAGCACCGAGGAAGGATTCGCGGAACTGCGGCGCGAACTGCGCGAACCGGATCCGGAACGCATCTTCCACGTCGCCGACGCCTTCCGCGCCGGCATGAGCGTGGAGGACGTGCATGCGCTGTCGTTCATCGATCCGTGGTTCCTCGACCAGATGGAAGAACTGGTTTCCACCGAGGCCGAGGTCGTCGCCGCAGGGCTGGGCGCGCTCGACGCCAGGCGTGTGCGCCAGCTCAAGCGCATGGGCTTCTCCGACATCCGCCTGGCGCAACTGACCAAGACAGACGAATCCGCGATCCGCGCGTTGCGGCGAGCGTTCGGCGTACGACCTGTCTACAAGCGCGTCGACTCCTGCGCTGCCGAGTTCGCCACCACGACTGCGTATCTGTATTCGACCTACGAGGACGAATGCGAGGCGCAGCCGACCACGCGCGACAAGATCATCGTGCTCGGCGGCGGCCCGAACCGGATCGGGCAGGGCATCGAGTTCGATTATTGTTGCGTGCATGCAGCGATGGCGCTGCGCGACGATGGCTACGAAACCATCATGATCAACTGCAATCCGGAGACCGTATCGACGGATTACGACACCTCCGATCGCCTGTACTTCGAACCGCTGACGCTCGAGGACGTGCTCGAGATCGTCGACCTCGAGAAGCCCAAGGGCGTGATCGTGCAATACGGCGGGCAGACACCGCTGAAGCTGGCGCAGGCGCTCGAGGCCAATGGCGTGCCGATCATCGGCACCTCGCCGGATTCGATCGACCTTGCCGAAGATCGCGAGCGCTTCCAGGGACTCGTCGAGAAGCTCGGCCTCGACCAGCCGCCGAACCGCACCGCGCGCAATCCCGACGAAGCGTTGGTGCTGGCGCGCGAGATCGGCTACCCGCTGGTGGTACGCCCGAGCTATGTGCTCGGCGGCCGCGCGATGGAAGTAGTGCATTCCGATGCCGACCTGTCACGCTACATCCGCGACGCGGTCAAGGTGTCGAACGATTCGCCGGTGCTGCTCGACCGCTTCCTCGACAATGCCGTGGAAGTCGATATCGACGTGATTGCAGATGCCACCGGCGCGGTGCTGATCGGAGGCGTGATGGAACATATCGAGGAGGCTGGGGTGCATTCCGGCGACTCGTCCTGCTCGCTGCCGCCGTATTCGCTGTCGGCCGAGGTGCAGGGACGCCTGCGCACGCAGGTCGTCGCGCTGGCCAAGGCCTTGAACGTGGTCGGCCTGATGAACACGCAATTCGCCGTGCAGGTGGATGGCGACGGCGCGGAAAAAATCTTCCTGCTCGAAGTGAATCCGCGCGCATCGCGCACGGTGCCGTTCGTGTCCAAGGCCACCGGCATGCCGCTGGCCAAGATCGCCGCGCGCTGCATGGCGGGCAAATCGCTGGCGGAGCAGGGCGCCATTGCGGAAATCGTGCCGGACTACTACTCGGTCAAGGAAGCGATCTTCCCGTTCGCGAAATTCCAGAACGTCGATCCGATTCTGGGCCCGGAGATGCGCTCCACCGGCGAGGTCATGGGCGTCGGCCGCAACTTCGGCGCGGCCATGGCACGCGCGCAGGAGGCGGCCAATATCAAGGCGCCGCCAGTCGGCAAGGCGTTCGTGTCGGTGCGCGATCCAGACAAGATCCGCGTGCTGCCAGTCGCTCTCGATCTGTTGCGGCGCGGATATACGCTCGTAGCGACCAGCGGCACTGCGGCGTGGCTGCGCCAGCACGACATCCCCTGCGAACAGATCAACAAGGTCATCGAAGGCCGCCCGCACGTGGTCGACCTGATCAAGAACGGCGAGATCGCGTATATCGTCAACACCACCGAGGGCAAGCAGGCGATCGCCGACTCGTTCTCGATCCGGCGCGAGGCGCTGCAGCATCGTGTCACTTACTCCACGACCATCGCCGGCGCGAAGGCGTTGCTGCATTCCCTCGAGTTCCGCGATAGCGGCCCGGTCTGGGCGCTGCAGGAACTGCACAAGGAACTCGAAGGCAAGCCACACAAGGAATTGAACGTGAAAACAGGTAAATCCACATGAGAGCCCCCCTGACCGTGCAGGGCGCCGCACGCCTGCGCGCCGAGCTCGAGGACCTGAAATCTGTGAAGCGCCCGGCCGTCATCAACGCGATCGCCGAGGCGCGCGCGCACGGCGACCTCAAGGAGAACGCCGAGTACCACGCCGCCCGCGACCAGCAGAGCTTCATCGAAGGCCGCATCAAGCAGCTCGAGGGCGAGCTGTCGCATGCGCAGGTAATCGACGTGTCGCAACTCAACGCCGGATCCAAGGTCGTGTTCGGCGCGAATGTCGTGCTGGCGGACGTGGAAACCGACGAGGAGAAGCGTTACCAGATCGTCGGCGACCTCGAGGCCGACATCAAGCTGGGCCTGATCGCGATCTCGTCGCCGGTCGCGCGCGCGCTGATCGGCAAGCACGAGGGCGACAGCGTCGTGATCGAGGCACCGGGCGGGACGCGCGAGTACGAGATCGTTGGCGTCGCCTACACCGGCTGACGGCGTGCCGGCTGAGCGAATGTCTTCCGCCACATTGCTGCTGCCGCCTGCCGCGCGGTTCGGCAGGCAGCGCCTGGACGCCGACGTTCTCCTCGCGCTGGGCCGTGCCGATCGCACCGCGCATCCCGGCAGCCATCGTCGCGCACAACTGCTGCGACATTTCGACTTGTCGCCGCCGGGCTGGCCACTGGCGGCGCTTGCGCGCCAGGCCGACGTCGGCGATGCCGGATCGGATGGTTGGTTGCGCGCGGATCCTGCCTACGTCAGGCCCGATATCAACGGCGCGCGCTTGCTGGCCTACGGCGATGCGCTGGCGCTCGACGACGAGGATGCGGCGGCGCTGTCGCCGGCATTGCGACAGGTCTTCGATGAGGCCGGCTACTTCTTCGACGCGCCGCTGCCGTCGCGTTGGTACCTGCGGCTCGCGCGCGATGCGACCTTGCCGGCGTTCGCCGATCCCGAGGAAGCGCTCGGCGAGGATATCTTCGACCATCTCCCGCATGGCGAGCCTGGGCGCCGCTGGCGTGCCTTGCTCAGCGAAGCCCAGGTCGTGTTGCACAATCATCCATGGAATGCGCGCCGCGCCGCCGCCGGCAAACCGCCGGTCAACGCGGTCTGGTTCTGGGGCGCAGGCGTGCTGCCCGACAAGGCGCACACCGTGCACGCATTGCTCCGCTCGGATGACGAAGTCGCCTGCGCGCTGGCACAGTCGGCCTGCGTGGTTCAGCCGTTGCCGCCTCGTTTCGCCGGCGCGTCGCATGACGAGGTCTTTGACCTGGTGACCATTCGCGATCCGGCGATGCTCGTCGACGCGTGGCTGCGCCCCGCGCTCGCTGCCGTGCGCGATGGCAGCCTGCGCTGGCTGGAGCTCGATTTCGAGGACGGCGAGGTCATGCAGATCGAACCGCGGCAACGCTGGCGCCTTTGGCGCAAACCGCTCGCGGCGTTGCCGCAGTGACGATCACGCGCACGATCAAGCGTCGCAGCGCCGCGCCGGGCGATGACTGGTCCGACCAAGTCGGATCCGCTGATGTCGGACCCTTGCTACGCCGCATCTACAGTGCGCGCGGCGCGACCACGCGGGCGCTGGCGATGCCGCGCCTGACGGACCTGCTGCCACCGGACAGCCTCGGCGGCATCGATGCCGCGACCGCGCTGCTGGCCGACGCCATCGCCAACGACGAGCACATCGTCGTCGTCGGCGACTTTGATTGCGACGGCGCCACCGCCTGCGCGGTCGGCGTGCGCGGACTGCGCATGCTCGGCGCGAAACGCGTGTCCTATGCGGTGCCTAATCGCATGGTGCACGGCTACGGGCTGTCGCCGGCGCTCGTCGAGGAACTTGCGGGGCTGGCACCCGACTTGTTGGTGACCGTCGACCACGGTATCGCCTGCCACGCCGGCATCGCCGCGGCCAAGGCGCGCGGTTGGCGCGTGCTGGTGACCGACCACCACCTGCCAGGCGAGCGCCTGCCGCCGGCCGACGCGATCGTCGATCCGAACATTCCTGGTGACGCATTTCCAAGCAAGATGCTGGCTGGCGTCGGCGTGATGTTCTACGTGCTGCTGGCGCTGCGTCGGCGACTGCGTAGCGCGGGCAGTCCGGCCAGTGAAGATTGCGATCTGTCGAGCCTGCTCGACCTCGTCGCCGTCGGCACCGTCGCCGATCTGGTGCCGCTGGATGCCAACAACCGCGCATTGGTAGCGGCCGGGCTGCGGCGGCTGCGTGCCGGGCGCGGCTGCGCCGGACTGCAGGCCCTGATCGAAGCCGCGCGACGACAGGCGGCTACACTGAGCGCGATGGACATCGGCTTCGGCATCGGCCCGCGCATCAACGCGGCGGGCCGTCTCGAGGACATGGCGCTCGGCATCGAGTGCCTGCTCAGCGACGATCCGGTGCAGGCGCGTGAACTCGCCGCGGTGCTGGATGGCATCAACTCGGAACGCCGCGCGGTGCAACAGCTGATGACAGACGATGCCGGAATCGCCCTGGCTGCAGCGTCTGCCCTGGACGCCACGCCACGCTCGGCGCATTGCCTGTTCCACGCGGACTGGCATCCCGGCGTGGTCGGTCTGGTCGCATCGAAGGTGAAGGAACGCCTGCACCGCCCGGTGGTTGCGTTCGCGCCAGGCGAGCCTGGTAGCGACCTATTGCGCGGCTCGGCGCGCTCAATTCCTGGATTCCACATCCGCGACGCGCTGGCGGCTGTCGATGCCGCTCATCCCGCCATGATCGATCGCTTCGGCGGCCATGCCATGGCGGCGGGACTCAGCCTGCGGCATGCGCAGTTAGCGCCCTTCGAGGCGGCCTTCACCGCTTACGCCGACACGATGCTCGACGCCGCATTGCTGCGCGACGAACTGCTCAGCGACGGCGACTTGCAGACGAACGAATTCGATCATGCGACCGCGCTCGCGTTGCGCGACGGCGGGCCGTGGGGGCAGGGCTTCCCGGAACCGATGTTCGACGGCGAGTTCGACGTGCTCGCCTGGCGCATCGTCGGGGAACGCCATCTCAAGCTCGAACTCGGTCATCAGGCGCTGCGCCTCAATGCCATCCACTTCGGTGGTTGGGATGGCACGCCGCCCGCGGCGCGCGTCCGCATCGCCTACCGTCTCGAACCGGACGACTATCGCGGCGGCGAGGCGATCCAGCTCGTGGTGATGCATCGCGAGTAGGGTGGCGCGCACAAACCCTAAGAAGCCGGCTGCACGGCATCGCCGAGTTTCCGCGCAGGCGTACGCCGTTTCAGCCCGAATAGCGGCCGCAACCAGCCCACACGCCGGATGATCTCGTAACCGCCGAAGCATGCGGCGAACGTCAGCGCGACCAGGAACAGCCCTTCAGGCAGTGGCGCGATGGCGAACGGCTTGAGGTTGTGCGCAGCGACCACGATGACGGTCTGGTGCAGGATGTAGACCGGGAATATCGCCTGCGTCAGGTAACGCAGGGCAGGGCTGTCGCCCGGTGCCAGGCGATGCGCGAAGCCGAGGATGGCGACGATGCTGACCCATTGGTTGAGGCCCCATGCGACGCGTTGCAGCATCCTCACCGCATCGGGCGCGGGGTTGGCATCGTCGAAGGTAGCGAAGTACCAGGCGATGAACGCATAGCTGACGGCAGCCAGCGACAGGGCGATCCAGCGCGACTTCTGCATCCGCCGCCATATCGGGTCCGATCCTGCCATCACGAAGCCGAGGAGGAATAGCGGCAGGTACTGGGCATGGTTGTACCAGTCGTCCACCAGGCCATGCGTCGATTCGAACCGCGCGACGAGGACGACCCGCGCCAAGATCAGCAGCAATGCTGGCCACAGCAGCAGTCCCGGACCCGAAAGCAGAGAACCCAGACGGTGACGCGCGCGCTCGACCAACGCCGACGGCAGGCGCAACAGCAACCACAACGTCACGGTGTAGACCCACAGATAAGCGACGAACCATAGGTGGTTCCAGGTAGGCAGTCTCAAGCACCCATCGTCGTCGCAGAACGTGCCGTCAGCGGAAAGGTAGCGCGCCCAGAACGCCAGATAGCCGTCGTGATAGCCACCCGGGAACCGCGAGTCGAGCAATTCGTAGTACGCCTGTGGCGGCACGATGACCAGCATGCCGAAGATCAACGGCAGCAGCAGGCGCCAGGACCGGGAACCGAGGAAGCCTTTTGGCATCTTCGCGAGCAGGAAGGCGCTGGCCGCACCCGAGACCAGGAACAGCAGCGACAGCCGCCACGGGGCAGTCAGGAACATCAGCGGTTCGATGGCCGGGCCGGCCGCGGGGCTTTTGACGTGCCAGTCCCAGCTCACGTAGTACATGCCGACGTGATAGAGCACCAGCAATCCGAAAGCGCAAACGCGGACCCAATCCAGGTCGTGGCGGCGTGTCATGGCAAGCTCCATCAGGAATTGATATGCACCTTCGCGGCGTAGCGGCAACCGCCACCAGCGCGAAGTGACGGATTGCCAGGACCTTGGGACGAAGCGAGGAACCCGGGGGCGAATGCGGCAGGCCCGGATCGGCACGCGCCTTAGAATGCGGCGATGGATTCCGCCATTCGATCGACCCAGCACCCCCTGCTTCCCTGGCAGCGCACCTTCGAGGTGGGCTTCTGGGTCGTGCTGACGCTGGTCAACGGCATCGCCAACAGCATCACCGCGCTGATGGACATGCGCCGCAACGGCCTCGACGTCGCTGCCTGGGAGCCAGCCGTCTGGGAACTGTCCAGCGGCGTGCTGATGCTGGCCCTGGTGCCGGGGCTGGTCTGGTTCACGCGGGCCTTCCCGCTGCATTGGGACAACTGGCGACGGCAGCTGCCGTGGCACCTGTTGGCCAGCGTGGTGTTCTCGCTGATCCACGTTGTGGGCATGGTCGGCCTGCGCATCCTGGCCTACCGGACGCAAGGTGGTGACTACGACTTCGGCTCGTGGCCGAAGGAGTTGTTCTACGAATACCTGAAGGACATCCGCTCCTACGCCAGCATGGTGGCGATCATCGAGATCTATCGCTTCGTGCTGCGGCGCTGGCAGGGCGAAGCCAGCCTGCTGGACGTGCCGGACGAGGGCGCGCCGGTGGAGCCGGTGGATCGTCCGGAACGCTTCCTGGTGCGCAAGCTGGGCCGGGAATTCCTCGTCGCCGCGGCCGACATCGAGTGGCTGCAGGCTTCGGGCAACTACGTGAACCTGCGCGTCCGCGAACACGATTATCCGTTGCGCAGCACCATCGCCGGCATCGAGTCGAAGCTCGACCCGCGCCGCTTCGCGCGCATCCACCGTAGCTACATCGTCAATCTCGACCACGTCGCATCGATCGAGCCGCTCGACACCGGTGATGCGCGCGTGCACCTCAAGGATGGCAGCGTGCTGCCTTGCAGCCGCCGTCAGCGCGATGCGCTGCGTGGACGCGTGGGCGTGGCCGCCTGACTGCTCGGGCCCGCGCCCGGCCTGCTAGAATTCACGGCCTTTTTCGCG
The DNA here is from genome assembly GCA_014380115.1 of Luteimonas sp. GTDB lineage: Bacteria > Pseudomonadota > Gammaproteobacteria > Xanthomonadales > Xanthomonadaceae > Luteimonas. The sequence continues at coordinate 16,054 of JACMKK010000369.1, forward strand.
AAGATTCCAGACTCTCCCATGATCGAGCTCAACCCAGTCCGCCAGCGCATCGCCGACCTGCAAGAAAGGCTGTCGTCGCTACGGGGGTATCTTTGACTACGACGCCAAGCGCGAGCGCCTGGAAGAGGTCAGCCGCGAGCTCGAGAATCCGAACATCTGGAACGAACCCGAGCGTGCGCAGGCCCTCGGCCGCGAGCGCTCGCTGCTCGATAAGACCGTCAACGGCATCCGCGACCTCGTCGAGGGACTGACCGGCGCCAGCGAACTGCTCGACCTCGCCGAGGGCGAAGACGACGAGGACACGGCCAATGCCGTGGTCGCCGACATCGAGCAGTACGCCAGCCACGTCGACAAGCTCGAGTTCCAGCGCATGTTCTCCGGTGAGATGGACTCGAACAATGCCTTCGTCGACATCCAGGCCGGCGCCGGCGGCACCGAGGCGCAGGACTGGGCCGAGATACTGCTGCGCATGTACCTGCGCTGGGCCGAATCGCGCGGCTGGAAGACCGAACTGATGGAAGTCAGCGGCGGCGAAGTGGCCGGCATCAAGTCGGCGACCGTGCGCGTCGAGGGCGAGTTCGCCTATGGCTGGCTGAAGACCGAAACCGGCGTGCATCGGCTGGTGCGCAAGTCGCCTTTCGATTCAGACAACCGCCGCCATACCAGCTTCACTTCGGTCTTCGTCAGCCCCGAAGTCGATGACAACATCGATATCCAGATCAACCCGGCTGACCTGCGTACCGACGTCTACCGCGCCTCCGGTGCCGGCGGACAGCACGTCAACAAGACCGAATCGGCGGTGCGCATCACCCATGTCCCGAGCGGCATCGTCGTTGCCTGCCAGACCGGTCGCAGCCAGCACCAGAACCGCGACAACGCGATGAAGATGCTGGCGGCCAAGCTTTACGAGGCCGAGATCCAGAAACGCAACACCGAACGCGATGCACTCGAAGCGACCAAGTCCGACATCGGCTGGGGCAGCCAGATCCGCAACTACGTGCTCGACCAATCGCGGATCAAGGACCTGCGTACCGGCATCGAGCGTAGCGACACGCAGAAGGTGCTGGACGGCGACCTGGACGAATTCGTCGAGGCCAGCCTCAAGTCCGGGCTCGAGGCGGGCTCCAAACGCAGCGACGCGGTATAAAAGTCGTCACTGAACCCCCGCCTTCACGGGAACGACGAGAATCCCGTTCACCTCCACTCGAATGTACCCATGACCGACAACGCGTCCCAGCCGCCCGTAGACGAGAACACGCTGATCGCCGAGCGCCGCAGCAAACTGACGGCGTTGCGCGGGCAGGGCATCGCCTTCCCGAACGACTTCCGTCGCAGCGACTACGCCGGCGACCTGCAGGCCGACTACGCCAACGCCGAGCGCTGGACCGGTGAGGCGCTGGATGGCACCGGCCGCCGTGTCGCGCTGGCCGGCCGCCTGCTGGCCAAGCGGGTCATGGGCAAGGCGAGCTTCGCGCAGATCCAGGACGTGTCGGGGCGCATCCAGCTGTTCCTGCAGTCGACCGCGCTCGGCGAGCGCTATGACGCGTTCAAGGGCTGGGACGTCGGCGACATCGTCGCCGCCGAAGGCACGCTGATGCGCACCAAGACCGGGGAGCTGTCGGTCAAGGCCGACAGCCTGCGCCTGCTGACGAAGTCGCTGCGCCCACTGCCGGACAAGTGGCATGGATTGAGCGACGTTGAACAGCGCTATCGCCAGCGCTATGTCGACCTGATCGTGACGCCCGAGGCGCGCGAGGTGTTCGTCAGCCGCTCGCGGATCATCGCGGCGATGCGCCGCTGGCTCGATGCGCGGCGCTTCCTCGAAGTCGAGACGCCGATGATGCATTACCTGGTCGGCGGTGCCACGGCCAAACCATTCGTCACCCACCACAACGCGCTCGATCTCGACCTTTACCTGCGCGTGGCGCCGGAGCTCTACCTCAAGCGGCTGGTGGTCGGCGGTTTCGAACGCGTGTACGAAATCAACCGCAATTTCCGCAACGAAGGCGTCAGCACCCGGCACAACCCGGAATTCACGATGCTGGAACTGTACGAGGCCTACGCGACCTACGACGAGGTGATGGACCTCACCGAATCGATGATCCGCGATGTCGCCGCGGAAACCATGGGCACGACCGCGCTGCAATGGGATGGCAATGCGATCGACATCGGCCCGGCATTCCGGCGCTGGAAGCTCGAGGAGGCGGTGCGCGAACTGAACCCCCACATCTCCGTCGCCGACTGCCGCGATCGCGAGGCGCTGGCCCGCCATTGCGAGGCACTGCGGATTCCGGTCAAGGCCGGCTACGGCTGGGGCAAGCTGCTGCTGGAGATCTTCGAGAAGACGGTCGAGGACAGCCTGGTCCAGGCGACCTTCATCACCCACTATCCGGTGGAAGTGTCGCCGCTGGCGCGCGAGTCGGACAGCGAACCGGGCATCACTGACCGCTTCGAACTGTTCATCGGCGGCAAGGAGCTGGCCAACGGCTTTTCCGAGCTGAACGACCCCGAGGACCAGGCCGCACGCTTCCGTGCCCAGGCCGATGCGAAGGAGGGCGGGGACGACGAGGCGATGCACTACGACGCCGACTACATCCGCGCGCTCGAGGTCGGGTTGCCGCCTACCGGCGGCCTGGGGGTCGGCATCGATCGCCTGGTGATGCTGTTCACCGATTCGGCCTCGATCCGCGACGTCCTGCTGTTCCCGTACATGCGGCCCGAAACCGGCGCCTAGCCTGTCGCGGGGCGCCGAATGACGCAATACGTCATGATATGACCGTGACACCGGTGCTTTTCCGTTCCCTGATGGCATGGACGCGTGGCTCGCGCACGAAGCCGTCTGGGCACGAGACTTGCTTACCTCTGGGAAGCCCGGCGAATATGCCGGGTCAGGGGATCATCGCTCCATAGGGCGGGACCATCATTTGAATATCGTCATCGTCGACGACCAGACATCCGCCCGCACCATGCTGCGGCACATCCTCGAGGACATCAGCCCCGAGCTGGATGTGCTCGACTTCGGCGACCCGCAGACGGCGCTGCGCTGGTGCGAGGAAAACCGGCCGGACCTGCTGCTGCTCGACTACCGCATGCCGATCATCGACGGGCTGGAGTTCGCGCGCCGCTTCCGGCGCCCGCTGCTGCACCGGGACGTGCCGATCGTGCTGGTGACCGTGGTCGGCGACGAGCCGATCCGGCAGGCGGCGCTCGACGCCGGTGTCATCGACTTCCTGGTCAAGCCGGTGCGGCCACGCGAGTTGCGCGCGCGCTGCCGCAACCTGCTGCAGCTTCGGCAGCAGTCCGAATCGGTCAAGCAGCGCGCGCTGTCGCTGGAGCAGCGGCTGCTGTCGAGCATGCACGAGGTCGAGGAGCGCGAGCGCGAGACGCTGTCGCGCCTGGCGCGCGCCATCGAGTACCGCGACGCCGGCACCAGCGCCTACCTGGAACGCATGGCCCATATCGCCGGCCTGATCGCCGAGGACATGGGCATGTTCGAGGACGAGGTGCGCATGATCGAGCTGGCCGCGCCCCTGCACGACATCGGCAAGATCGCGATCCCCGATGCGCTGCTGATGAAGCCCGGTCCGCTGACCGCCGAGGAAACGGTCGTGATGCGGCGCCATCCGCGTATCGGCCATGAGCTGCTCAACGGCAGCCAGAACCGCTTCATCCAGACTGGCGCGACCATCGCGCTGCGCCACCATGAACGCTTCGACGGCAGCGGTTACCCGGACGGCCTGGCTGGCGAGGCGATTCCGCTGGAAGCCCGCATCGTCGCCGTCGCGGACGTCTTCGACGCCTTGATCTCGCCGCGGCCCTACAAGGCTGCCTGGTCCGCGGAGGATGCGCTCGGCTACATGGTCGAGGAGAGCGGCAAGCTGTTCGACCCGCGCTGTGTCCAGGCCCTGCTGCGCAATCGTGAGCGCCTGGACGATATCTGCCAGCGCTTCTCCACCAGTTCCGCGCGACCTGGTATCGAGTAAAGGTCATGCATGACGTCCTTCCCTGGCTGAGATCTCGACTGTCGAATCGCCCCGACAGCGAGCACGGCCAGGTTTTGGTGCGCATCGCGATCACCTCGTTGTTCTGCGGCTACCTCGGCTGGCAGGTCGGCACCGAAGGCAGCAGCAGCGCGCTGTACGTCACCTGGCTGATCCTGATCGGCGAATTACTGGTGTCGTTCGGCCTGCTGGCCGCGATCCTGGTCAATCCGGGCGCCTCGCACACGCGTCGCTGGATCGGCATGCTCGCCGATTACTGCGCGATGGCCGCGGTGATGTACTTGCTGGGCGAAACCGCCAGCCCGCTATACAGCGTCTACCTGTGGGTGACAATCGGCAACGGCCTACGCTACGGCAGCCGGTACCTGTATTCGGCGACGGCGCTGGCCTCGGCATCGTTCTTCGCGGTGGTGATGCTGACGCCTTATTGGCAGTCGAGCCCGTTCCTCGCGTGGGGACTGCTGGGCGGCCTGGTCGCGGTTCCGCTCTATTTCGCCTCGCTGCTCAAGGCGTTGACGCACGCGGTCGAGGAAGCGCGACGCGCCAACCAGGCCAAGAGCCGTTTCCTGGCCAACATGAGCCACGAACTGCGGACGCCGCTCAACGGCATCCTCGGCATGTCCGAACTGCTCTCGGCCAGCAAGCTGAGCGCCGACCAGCGCGAATCGACAGGCATCATCCACACGTCCGCCCAGACGCTGTTGCTGCTGATCGACGAGGTGCTGGACATTTCCGCGATCGAAGCCGGCAAGCTCAAGCGCGAGGAAGTCGATTTCAACCTTCCCGAGCTGTTGGGAAGGCTGCGTAGCCTGTGCCTGCCGCAGTCCTCGGCGAAAGAGCTCAAGCTCAACATGGACGCCGATATCGCCTTGCCGTCCAACCTGCATGGCGATCCCGGTCACCTGCTGCAGGTGCTGTTGAACCTGATGCAGAACGCGATCAAGTTCACCGAAAAGGGCGAAGTCTCGCTGCAGGTCCGCCTGACCGAACGCGAGGGCGACCTGGTCCGGGTACGGTTCTCCGTGCGCGATACGGGCATCGGCATTCCGCCTGAAGCGCGCGTGCGCATCTTCGAACCGTTCGAGCAGGTCGACAGCAGCACGGCACGCCGCTATGGCGGCACCGGGCTCGGCACGACCATCGCGAAGATGCTGGTCGAATCGATGGGCGGACGCATCGCGCTGGAGGAAAATCCCGGCGGCGGCAGTCACTTCTGGTTCGAGTTGCCGCTGAGGACGGAGATCGCGAAGCAGGCGGAAGAGCAGCTTCCTGTTCCGTCCCAGGACGACGGGTTGTCCAGCGCCGCTGGGACCGCGGGTGCGACGACCCAGGTCCTCGATCCGTCGGCCAACATCATCGCCTTCGACGATCCTTTCATCCGTCACCGCGCCCGCGTCCGCTCGCTGCAGATTCTCGTCGCCGACGATCAGCCGGCGAACCGGGTCGTGTTGCAGCGATTGCTCGAGCGTGCCGGTCATCGTTTGCTTTTTGCCGAGGACGGCGAATCCGCCCTGGACCTGCTCGAGCGCCATTCCCCGGACCTGATGGTCATCGATCTGCACATGCCCGGCCTGAGCGGCCTCGACGTGATCCGCCAGACGAGGGTGATGCAATCCGGCGGAACCCGTACGCCGATCGTCGTGTTGTCGGCCGATGCCACGGTGGAGTCGCTGCAGGCGGCGGAACGTGCCGGCGCCTATGCGTACCTGACCAAGCCGGTCATCGTCGCGCGACTGCTCGACACGATCAGCAAAGTGGCAGCGAACGAGGCGATCACGCCTCCTGTGCCAGTCGCTGCGACCGGTCCGCAGGTGGCTTCGAACGTGCTGCAGGAACTGGCGGCGATGAATTTCGGCCAGGAGTTCATGGAACAGTTCGTCGAGCAGTGCCTGCGCGACATCGGCGACGCCATGCCGAAGCTGCGCAAGGCGGCCGTCGATGGCGATTGGGATGCCATGCGCGACGTCGCCCACGCCATCCGCGGCGTGGCCGAGAATGTCGGCGCAATGCGCCTGGTCGACAGGTGCAGGCACATCATGAAGCTCGGTAGCCCGCAGTTGGCCCTGGATGCGATGGCCCTGATCAAGGACCTGGATGGCCTGGTAGAAGACTCCGCGAGGCAGGCGAGGGCGGAGTTGGGCTGGCTGCTTGCGCCGGGCTCGGATCGTTCGGATCACAAGCCCGGCATTCCGGACAAGCGCTGAGGCAGATCAACCGCCGGAGCGGGCTTCCCTGAGTTCGCCATTGCGGCGGTACTGCGCGCGGACTAGACGCTCCATCGTGCGCAGGGACTTCTCGCCGAGCTGCAGAGCGGTGTCCACCCAGACCTCGGTGATGCTCATCATTTCCTCGAGCGTGACCGGTTGCGACATGCTGCGCACGCGGTGCATGGCTGCGCGGGCGTGCGGGATGCGACGGTTGTTGCGGATGACCTCGTCCACGGCCTTGACGCCTTCGCCTTTGGGTACGAGCACGTCGACGAGGCCCATCTTGAACAGTTCGTCGCTGCTGTAGACGTTGCCTTCGAGCATCAGCTTTTCAGCCTGGTGCGGCGCGATGCGCTTGCACAGGAACGAGTAAGCGCCCATGCCCGGGAACAGGTCGAAAAGCACTTCCGGCAGGCCCATGTTGACGCCTTCCTCGGCGACGATGGTGTGGCAGCTCAGTGCTGCCTCGAAGCCGCCACCGAGCGCATCGCCCTGGACCAGCGCAATGGTATGCGCGCCGACGCCAAGGCCGGCATGGAAGGCATGCACGCCGCGGACGCACTGCCGTGCATAGCCGAGCAGGCCGTTGCGATCGCCGGCGCGGATCAGGCGGCAGAACAGCTCGAGGTCGCCACCGAGGTTGAAGACGTCACTGTCGGAAGCGAGCACCACGTGCGCGATCGAATCGTTGCGGCCGTATTGCGATTCGACCCGAAGCCGATCCGACAATGCCTGCTGGTAATAGAGAATCTCGTCTACCAGCGCCGGCTTGAAGCAGGCCCGGCCAGGCGTCGCGCCGATGTCGGCATGCATGTGGCACCAATAGACGCCGCGCTCGGCGTCGTCGACCGGGCGGAGGGTATTGAAACGCGGAGCGCAATGGAGTTGCTGGACGACTGACATGATGAATACCCCTGGAAATGTGGCCGTCCGGGCCGGTCGCGCTACAGGACGGCGGATGAACAGCATGTGTTAGATGCGTCCGACGTCCCATATTCAACATGAACCAATGCAAACTGCAAGCGTTTTCTGGGCGCAAAGCGCCCGTTTAGGCCTGCTTCTGCCGTTTAGGTCTGGAATGGACTCGTTTGTGAACGAGGGCCGCCGCTCCCGTTCAGGCGGGAGGGGCGTCCCGAAGCTCCCTGCGCAGAATCTTGCCCACGTTGGTCTTCGGCAGTTCCGTCCGGAACTCGACGAAACGCGGCTGCTTGTACCCGGTCAGATTTTCGCGGGCATGGGCTTTGACCTGTTCGGCCGTCAGAGCGGGATCCTTCCTGACGATGACCACCTTGACCGCCTCGCCGGACTTGTCGTCGGGGACGCCGACCGCAGCCACTTCCAGCACGCCTGGCATCATCGCGATCACGTCCTCGACCTCGTTCGGATAGACGTTGAATCCGGAGACCAGGATCATGTCCTTCTTGCGGTCGACGATGTAGAAGAAGCCTTTCTCGTCCATCCGCGCCATGTCGCCGGTATGCAGCCAGCCGTCCGCGTCGATGGCATTGGCGGTTTCCTCGGGCCGTTGCCAGTAGCCCTTCATCACCTGCGGGCCCTTGATGCAGAGTTCCCCGACCTCGCCTTGCGGCAACTTCGCCCCATTCTCATCCTTCACGCAGGCATCGGTGGACGGGACCGGCAACCCGATTGCACCGTTGTACTCAGGCAGGTCCAGCGGATTGATGCAGGCGGCCGGCGAGGTTTCGGTCAGGCCGTAGGCTTCGACCAGGGTCACGCCGGTGACCTGTTTCCAGCGCTCGGCGACCGCGCGTTGCACGGCCATGCCGCCGCCAAGCGTCAAGTGCAGCGGAGAGAAGTCGATGTCGGAGAAACCCGGCGTATTGAGCAGGCCGTTGAATAGTGTGTTGACGCCGGTGATGGCGGTGAAGCGTTCGCGCTTGAGCTCCTTGACGAAGCCAGGCATGTCGCGCGGATTGGTGATCAAGATGTTCTTGGCGCCGAACTTCATGAAGACCAGTCCGTTCGCCGTCAGGGCAAAGATGTGGTACAGCGGCAGCGCGGTGACAATGACTTCCTCGCCCATCTTGGCGTTGGTGCCGATCCAGGCCGAAGCCTGCTGCATGTTGGCCACGAGATTTCGGTGCGTCAGCATTGCGCCCTTGGCGACGCCCGTGGTGCCCCCGGTGTATTGCAGGAAGGCGATGTCTTCGGAGTCGATCGTAATGTCCGGCAGCGTGTGGCGCTGGCCGAGGGTCAGGGTGTCGTTGAAGCGGATGGCCCCGGGAATATCGTAGTCCGGCACCATCTTCTTGACGTGCTTGAGCATGAAATTGACGATCGGCCCCTTCGGGAAGCCGAGCATGTCGCCCAGGCCCGTGGTGATGACCTGCTTGATCTGCGTATCAGCGAGCACGTCCTCGACGACGCTGCCGAAATTGTCGAGCACCAGGATCGCACTGGCGCCGGAATCTGCCAGCTGGTGCCTGAGTTCGCGAGCGGTGTACATCGGATTGGTGTTCACGACCGTCAGTCCGGCACGCAGGACGCCAAAGGTCGCGATCGGGTACTGCAGGCAGTTGGGCAACATGATCGCGACGCGATCGCCTTTCTTCAGCTTGAGCTCGCCGAGCAGGTAGGCTGCGAATTGACGGCTGTAGGCGTCGACCTGAGCGTAGGTCACCGTCTTGCCCAGATTGGAGAAGGCCGGGCGATCCGCGTAATGGGCGATCGCGCCCTCGAGGACCGACGGGATCGACGGGAACTCGTTGACGTCGATTTCCGCTGGCACGCCAGCCGGATAGTTGGCCAGCCACGGATGCTCGTTACTCATGCATGTCTCCCCTGGTGTGCCGTCCGGCGCACCGTGCGGCGCCGTACTGGCCTGCGATGATTGGAGCATAGGCTCTAGGGGCTGGCAAGGCGCGAGCGGGTGCCGACCGGTGCGCTAGAGTCTGTTCAAGCTCGAGCGTGACATGGCAACTCTTTGGCCAGGATCGGGGACCGACGACCATGACAGACCCTTTGGGCATGCTCTTGCGCTGGCTCCTGCTCGCGGTGGTGCTCGCCACGTCCGGTTGCGCCCGCACGCCGTCGGAAGAGGCCTTGCGGGAAACGCTTGGCGCACTGCAGCAGGCGCTCGAGGATCGCGATGCGGCGACGTTCGAAGACCTGCTTGCCGACGATTTCGTCGGTCCGGACGGACTCGATCGCCGAGGCGCACGTCGTGTTGCCGCCATGAGCTGGATGCAACACCAGCGAATCGGGGTAACGCTTGGCGCACTCGAAGTGAGCGCGAAAGACAGACATGGAAGCGTGCGCTTCACAGCCGCGTTGACCGGCGGTTCCGGAAGCCTGCTCCCGGACTCGGCCCAGGTCTACGACGTCGAAACCGGTTGGCGCTTCGATGATGGAAACTGGCGCATGACGAGCGCTACCTGGCAGCCGAAGTTCTGATCGCCACCGATTGGCAGAGGCAGTTAGCTGCGACCGCCAGCCTGCTGACAGCGACAAGCGCGGCCCAAGTCGAAGGCAAAAAAAGGCGGCCGGAGCCGCCTTTTCTTAGCTATGCAGAAACCCGGGCCGTCATGCCGCTTTTCTTGCTGCCAACTGCCGCAAGACGTACTGCAGCAAACCACCGTGGCGGAAGTATTCGACTTCTTTGGGCGTCAACAGCAAGACCTTGGCCTCGAAGTGCTTTTCGCTGCCATCGGCGTGCTTCGCGACGATCTGGGCCGTCTTCGATGCACCATCGGCCAGACCGGTGATGTTGAACGTCTCGGACCCGTCCAGGCCCAGCGACTTGGCGTTCTCGCCATCCTTGAACTGCAGCGGCAGCACGCCCATGCCAACGAGGTTGGAGCGGTGGATACGCTCGAAGCTCTCGGCCACGACCGCCTTCACCCCAAGCAGGTTGGTGCCCTTCGCCGCCCAGTCGCGCGAGGAGCCGGTGCCGTATTCCTTGCCGGCGAACACGACCAGCGGAACACCGTCGGCCTTGTACTTCATCGCCGCGTCGTAGATGGCGAGTTTCTCGCCCGCGGCACCAGCCTTGCTGAAGTAAAGCGTATTGCCGCCTTCTTCGCCGCCGAACATCAGGTTCTTGATGCGGATGTTCGCGAACGTTCCGCGCACCATCACGTCGTCGTTGCCGCGACGCGAACCGTAGCTGTTGAAGTCGGCAGGCTGCACGCCACGCTCCTGCAGGAAGCGGCCCGCTGGCGAATCCTTCTTGATGTTTCCGGCCGGGGAGATGTGGTCGGTGGTGATCGAATCACCGAACAGGCCGAGCACGCGCGCGCCGTGGATATCGTCGATGTTGCCGACCGCCATCGTCATGCCGTCGAAATAGGGCGGGTTCTTGATGTAGGTCGAAGTTTCGTCCCACGCGAACGACTCGCCATCGGGCGAGGCGATCTGCGCCCAGCGGCTGTCGCCCTTGAACACGTCCGCATAGTTCTGCGCGAACAGCTCCGGGCCGACGGTCGCGGCTATCGTGTCGCCGATTTCCTTGTTGCTCGGCCAGATGTCGCGCAGGAACACGTCCTTGCCGTCGGAACCGGTGCCGAGCGGCTGCGTGGTCAGGTCGATATCAACGGTCCCGGCGATCGCGAAGGCGACGACCAGCGGCGGCGAGGCGAGATAGTTCATCTTCACCTCGGGGTGCACGCGGCCTTCGAAGTTTCGGTTGCCCGACAGCACCGAGGCGACCACGAGTTCGTTCTGGGCGATGCCTTTCGACACCTCGTCCGGCAAGGGCCCGGAATTGCCGATGCAGGTCGTGCAACCATAACCGACGACGTAGAAGCCCAGCTTTTCGAGATCGGCCAGCACGCCCGCTTTGCGCAAGTAGTCGGTAACGACCAGCGAACCTGGACCAAGCGATGTCTTCACCCACGGCTTGGTTTTCAGCCCAAGCCGTGCGGCATTGCGCGCGAGCAGTCCCGCACCGAGCATCACCGCAGGATTGGAGGTATTGGTGCAGGAGGTGATCGCCGCGATCACCACCGAGCCATCCCCGAGCTCGCAGTCGGTGTCCTGGATCCGGATCTTCGATTTGGGCGTCGCGGCGAGGTGCTCGGCTTGCGGCTGGTCGCCGCCTTCGCCTTCGAAACGCTTGACCTCGCCGTTCCTCGCCTTGCGTGCGTTCGATAGCAGAGCGTCGATGTTGGCGGCGTAGTTGGTGTGCATCTTTTCGAGCAACACGCGATCCTGCGGGCGCTTGGGGCCCGCCAGAGACGGCTTGACGTCGGCCAGGTCGAGTTCGAGCGTGGCCGAATAGGTGGCCTGCTGCTGGCCGGGTTCGTGCCATAGCCCCTGCGCCTTGGCATAGGCTTCGACCAATGCGATTTGCTCCTCGCTGCGTCCCGACAGGCGCAAGTAGGTCAGGGATTCGGCGTCGATCGGGAAGATGCCGCAGGTCGCACCATATTCCGGCGCCATGTTGGCGATGGTGGCGCGGTCGGCGAGGGGCAGGCCCGGCAGGCCTTCGCCGTAAAATTCCACGAATTTTCCGACCACGCCGAGTGCGCGCAGCATCTGCGTGACGGTGAGCACGAGGTCGGTCGCGGTCGTGCCTTCAGGCAGCTTGCCCGTCAATTTGAAGCCGACCACCTGCGGGATCAGCATCGATGACGGCTGGCCGAGCATCGCGGCCTCGGCCTCGATGCCGCCGACGCCCCATCCGAGCACGCCGAGGCCGTTGA
>JACMKK010000370.1 GCA_014380115.1 Luteimonas sp.
CGGTTGCGCGCGCACGCCGGCGAACGCGATCCGCTGGTGGCGATCGCGCGCGAGTGGCGGGCGAAATTGCGCGTGCTCGTGCTCGACGAGTTCCACGTCGGCGACATCGGCGACGCGATGCTGCTCGGCCGCCTGCTCGAACGCCTGTTCGCCGAGGGCGTGGTGTTGATCACCAGCTCCAATGCTGCGCCGAACGCGCTGTACAAGGATGGCTTGCAGCGCGCGCGCTTCCTGCCGGCGATCGCGCTGATCGAGCGCAACTGCGCCGTCGTCCACCTCGACAGCCCCGTCGACTACCGCCTGCGCGCGCTGACGCGGTCGCCGGTGTATCGCGCGCCGCTCGACGGAGAATCGGATGCGTGGCTGGAATCGCGCTGGCACGAGCTGCGCGGCGATGATGCGCATCGCGATGGCAGCATCGAACTCGAGGGCCGCAAGATCGCCACGCGCGCGCGCTGCAAGGGCATGGCCTGGTTCGATTTCGCCGCGTTGTGCGAAGGCCCGCGCGGCGCCTCGGACTACATCGAGATCGCCAGCGAATTCCACACCGTGCTGCTCGGCGGCGTGCCCGTGTTCGATGCGCAGCGCGACGATGCCGCACGGCGTTTCGTCACGCTGATCGACGAGTTGTACGACCGCCATGTCAACTTCATCTGTACCGCGGCCGCCGAACCGACCGCGCTGTACCGCGGTGAACGCCTGTCGCCCGCTTTCGAGCGCGCCGCCTCGCGCCTGATCGAGATGCGCAGCGCCGAATACCTGGCGCTGCAGCACTTGACCTGACACGCGGCCAGGCTGCTCAGCCAAGTCCGCGTCGAAGCCGCGCGCAAAAAAAAAGCCCGCGCGGCGCGGGCATGCGGAAAACGGTGGAGACGACGGGGCGTCTCCACCGGTCCGGTCAGGGTCAGTCTGCCTGTCGACGCCAGAGCGCTACCGCGCCGCTGCCGCCACGGACCTGCATGTTTTTCACAGCACCGGCGGCGCTACGCGTGAAGCTGCGGCGGACGCGGCCGGCGGCGTCGTAGTAGTGATCGCCACCTAGCGGCAGCAGCTCGGACAGCCGGTCCTTGCGCGTGCCTCCATACAGCTTCGCGCCGCGTACGCTCACGTAGTAGCGTTGACCCTCGGCGCTGCGGAATTCGCCGAACGGCCGCACCCAGGGCAGCGCGTCGGCGGCGCGAGCGGTCTTGGTGACCGGCAGCATCGGGCTGCGCGTCGTCGGGCACTGCGTGTAGTCCGCTGCCGGTCCGCGTACCTGCGGCGCGCCGCCGAAATCGACGCGCCAACCACGCAACTGTCCCTGCGGGTCGTCGCCCCAGCCGACGAGGTAACGGCCATCGGCCGACACCGCGGTCGGCACGACGTTGAACCAGTCGTCGAGGAAGGGTTGTCCGAGACCCGACAGATAGGTCTGCAGGTCGTGCATCGTGCCGCCGCGCGCGTCGCCGATCCAGAGGAAGCCCTTGGCGATGTTGCGCTGTTGCGGCGGGTCGTCGTAGTAGTAGGCGCCGACCACGACATTGCCGGATTCGTTGGTGCCGTAGGCGTAATAGCGCAGCGCCAGCAGCGGCGGCCCTGACAGCCGCTTGAAGTAGCAGGCGGGCTGGCGGGTTTTCGGCAGCAAGCGCCAGGCCAGAATCGGATTCACCGCGCTGGACCCGCCACCGCCGCCGACGATCACGTTGCAGTTGGTATTGCAGCGCACGCTTTCGCCGCCCAGGCGGCGGTTGTTGCCATCGCGCAGTTCCTCGACGCGTCCATCGGTCCAGCGCACGGCGCGGTAAGCGCCGCCGGGCTCGCTGGCGATGCCGACCTGCACCAGGCCGTCATCGGTGATGCCGGTGGCCTCGCCGAAGCTTGCCTTGTGCGTCTTCGGCAGCTCGGTCCAGCCGAAGTCCGCCCAGCGGTCGTCCCAGGTGTCGGGGTTGAAGCTGAAGGCGCGCACGTGGCCCCAATCGACCGGCGGCGGCGTGGTCGCGCCGGCGAGGCGCTGGCCGTTGGCCGAGATCGCGTTGCTGGTGGTCGTCCAGCCCGGCAGCGGCGGGATCAGTTCCAACGCGCCGAGCGGCTTCCAGCCATCGGCCTGGGTCCAGAACGCCGCTTCGGCGCGATCGGTCATGACCGTGCCGGCGATCGTCGTGCCGTCGGCCGACAGATCCGGACGACCAGCCACAATCCCGCCGATCACCTGCGTACCGGTCGCGGCCGTCCAGCGCGAGACGCCGGCTTCGCCGGGATCGCCGTCGAAACTGACCATCAGGCCGGCGACCACGGCGCCGTCATCGGAGACGTCCTGGGCGAGATGATTGCCGCCGAGATCGACGACGGCCGGCGGCGCGGCGCCGGCGGCGCCGGCAGCGAGCGTCAGGGTGCAAACCAAGGCGAGAAGCGAGGTTCGATGCATGGTGCTCTCCTTAGGGTTGGGGGCGCCTGCGCGAGGATCGGACACCCGGGCCGGCGTTAACGGGACACCCTCACGCCGCCCGTCGCCGCGGTCATTCCAGATCGATGACGATTGCATGCGCGCTTGATGCGTACGCCCGTCGCTGCCGGGTCGTTCAACGCAACTCGCGGGGTGGCGCAGGCGCGGAGGGTTCGCGTCTTTCTCCGGCCAGGCGCGCGATGCCGCGCTGCGCCTCGGCACGCAGCGCCCGATCGCCCAGCGCATCGGCCAGCTGCAGCTGCAGCAGCGCGCAGTCGTAACAGCGGCC
>JACMKK010000045.1 GCA_014380115.1 Luteimonas sp.
ACACGCGCACGAATGCCACACGTACGCAAGACCGGCGACCGGGCAGATCGCTGCCGCCGGTCTCCTTACTCGGGGCGCCGACCGATATCGGCGCCGGCGATCGTGGTGCCCTCATGGGCCCGGAGGCGCTGCGCGTCGCCGGGCTGGCCGAGGCCTTGGTCGATCGCGGGGTCGACGTGGTCGATCGCGGCAATCTCGCCGGCCCGCGCAACCCGTGGACCGCGCCGGTGGATGGTTATCGCCATCTCGACCAGGTCGTGGCATGGAACCGGCTGCTGATGGACGCGGTTGCGGCGGAGCTGCGTGCGGGCCGCATGCCGATCGTGCTCGGCGGCGACCACTGCCTCGGCATCGGTTCGATCACCGCCGTCGCGCGGCATTGCCGCGACACCGGCAAGCAATTGCGCGTGCTCTGGCTCGACGCGCATGCCGACTTCAATACGCACGAGGTCACGCCGTCGGGCAACATCCACGGCATGCCGGTCGCCTGCCTGTGCGGCATCGGTCCCGAAGCCCTGACGCGCCTCGGCGGCGACGCGCCCGCGATCACGCCGGCGCAGATCCGCCAGATCGGCATCCGTTCGGTCGACCAGGGCGAGAAGCGGCTGATCCAGCAGCACGGCCTGGACGTGTACGACATGCGTTACATCGATGAGGTCGGCATGAAGCGGACGATGGAGGAGGCCCTGCGCGGCGTCGACGACAATACGCACGTGCATGTCAGCTTCGACGTCGACTTCCTCGATCCGAGCATCGCACCCGGCGTCGGCACCACGGTGCCCGGCGGCCCGAACTACCGCGAGGCGCAGCTGGTGATGGAGATGATCGCCGACACCGGCCGCATGGGCTCGCTGGACATCGTCGAGCTCAACCCCGCACTCGACAGCCGCAATGCCACCGCCTTGCTGGCGGTCGACCTGGTCGAGAGCCTGTTCGGCAAATCGACCTTGATGCGCGACTAACGCATCGCGCCCGTCCCCGCGAGAAACGCCCGTCGAATGCAGTAGTCGGGACCGACCGGCCAGGGGAGGGCCGGCCAGGAGAGGGCCGGCCGGGGAGGGTATGTCATCGAGGTCGAGCCTGAACTGCAGTCTCATCGGCGGTGGCCAAATGCACGCGGCTTTCACATCCGAATGGGGTTTCATTCACCTAGCGGATCGCAGACTTGCACCGCGGTCCATCCACGAAGGAGATTTGCATGAAGCGTTTGACTGCCCTGATGTTGCTGGCGATGTTCTCGGTTGGTTTCCTGTCGGCCTGCAATACTGTGAAAGGCGCCGGACAGGACGTGCAGAAGGTCGGCGAGAAGGTCGAAGGTGCGGCCGAAGACACTGGCGCCACCACGCCGAACTGAACCTCGCGCCACGCCAACAGCAGAAAAGCCGGCCACGCCGGCTTTTTTGTTGCTGTTTGACGCATGAATGGGAATCGAATCATCAAACTGGAACGAAACCTTGATCGCCGCCGAACACGCACTTTGCGATGATCGATACTCGATGCACGCGCACGATGCGCATCGCGTCGAACCCTCCCCCAACGAGGATCACGATGAACAAAGACATCATTGCCGGTAAGTGGACGCAGATCAAAGGCCAGGCCCAGGCGAAATGGGGCGATCTGACCGACGACGTGTTCGACGTCGCCGAAGGCGACAGCAAATACCTGTCGGGCAAGTTGCAGGAGCGTTACGGCTGGAATCGCGATCGCGCCGAACGCGAAGTGCATGAGTTCGAGAAGACGCTGAATTAGCCGGCGGATTTCCGGGCCTTAACTGCCCGCACGACAAAGTGGATGACACCAGTCAGGGCCGGCAGTGATGCCGGCCCTTTCCTGCTTCCTGCCTGCTCATCCTGGCGGCGGATCCGCGGCGAAACCGGAAGGAAACGCCTGCGGCTCGGAGCCGTGCGGCCAGTACGGATAGGCGCGCGGCAAGATGCCGAGCGCAACCAGCGCCGTGCTCTCGTCATAGCGCAATTGCGTGACCTGCGCCGGCGAGCGCGAGGCGCGCACGAAATCAGTGCGCGAGACTGGCGCCCACTCGCGCTGGCCGTGACCGGTACCGATGCGTTGCCGCTCGGCATCACCACGCCCGGCATCACCATATGCGGTCGACGACTCCGCGGCGGCCTCGCGACGCCTAGCGGATGGCGCGCCCGCGTTACCGGCCGAGTCGCGCGACTTGGCCTCGTCGTAGGGACGCGGATAGGGCGACGGATACGGATACGGCTGCGGGTAGGGCGGCGGCGAATAGGGCGGCGCATAGCTGACCGGCCGCGCCTCGCGGAAGACCGCGATGCCGACCACGCCGACATCGTTTGGACGCCCGGTGCGCGCGGCATAGCTGTCGGGCAGGTCGGTGAAGTAGAACTGGGCGATATCGTCGAGCGACTTGCGCCAGCCGGCGACCTCGGTACTTTGCCAGGGCGCCAGCACGTAGCCGGTCTGCGATGCGGCGGCAGTCTGGCCGCTGACCGCGTTGACGCCATCGATCGACAGCACGACCAGCACGCGCTCGCCGGTGGTGTTGGTCAGGCGCACGGCATAGCGGTGGCCGGGCTCGCCCGGCACCCAGGTACGGCCGCGATGCGGGTATTCCGGCAGCCACTGGCCGGTGTCGCGATCGACCAGGTCGATGTCGACCAGCGGCTGCGCCGACAATGGCGAGCAGGCACCGGCCGCGAACAGCGCCGAACACAGGGCGGCGCAGAGCAGGGAAGGATTGCGGAACATGGCGGGTCTCCGTGAAGGGCAGACCTGTCAACGCGCCGCGCGCGCGAACGGGGTTGCGGCAGGGGCAGCGGTTAAACTGACGGTCGTTCACTCTTGCAGCGCAACGCATGACCACCCGCGTCCTGACCGGCATCACCACGTCCGGCACCCCGCACCTGGGCAACTACGTCGGCGCGATCCGGCCGGCGATCGCCGCCGCGCGCGCGCCGGACGTCGAGAGCTTCTATTTCCTCGCCGACTACCACTCGCTGGTGAAGGTGCAGGAGCCGGCGCGCGTGCAGCGTTCGACGCTGGAGATCGCGGCCAGCTGGCTCGCCTGCGGGCTCGATCCCGAGCAGGTCTGGTTCTACCGCCAGTCCGACATTCCCGAGATTCCCGAGCTGACCTGGCTGCTGACCTGCGTCGTCGGCAAGGGCCCGCTCAACCGCGCGCACGCGTACAAGGCCGCGGTCGACCGCAACCATGCCGAAGGCGTCGACGACGATGCCGGCATCACGGCAGGCTTGTTCATGTATCCGGTGCTGATGGCCGCGGACATCCTGCTGTTCAACGCCGACAAGGTGCCGGTCGGCCGCGACCAGGTGCAGCACATCGAGATGGCGCGCGACTTCGGGCAGCGCTTCAATCATCTATACGGCGAACATTTCACGCTGCCAGAAGCGCTGATCGAGGCGCACGTCGCCACGCTGCCCGGCCTCGACGGCCGCAAGATGTCGAAGAGCTACGACAACACCATCGCGCTGTTCGCGCCGCGCGAGCAGCTGAAGAAACTGATCTACTCGATCGTTACCGATTCGAAGGCGCCGGGCGAGGCCAAGGACGCCGACGCGAGCAATGTGTTCCAGCTCTACCAGGCCTTCGCCAGCGCCGACGAGACTGCGGCGATGCGTGCCGCCTTCGCCGATGGCGTCGGTTGGGGCGACGCCAAGCAGTGGCTGTTCGAGCGCATCGACGCCGAGGTCGCACCGCTGCGAGAACGCTACGAGACGCTCATCGCGCAGCCGCAGCGCATCGAGGCGCAACTGCGCGATGGCGCGCAACGGTTGCGCACGCGCTATGCGACGCCGACGCTGCTAACGCTGCGCGAGGCGGTCGGCCTGCGCGATCTTTCGCGATCCGGTGCCGTCGAGCACAAGGCCGAGATCAAGGCGGTGTTGCCGCAGGTCAAGCAATACCGCGAAGCCGATGGTCGCTTCTACTTCAAGCTGGTGCGTGGCGAACGCGTGCTGCTGCAGAGCATTGGCTTCGATTCGCCCAAGGATGCGGGCGCGCGCATCGCACGCCTGAAGCGCGAAGGGGCGGACCTGCTGCACCACGTGTCGGGCGAGGGCGTGCACCTGGGCGAGGAACTGCTCGGCAAGCTGGCCGAGGACGCGGCCATCGAGGAAGTGCTCGGCGCGGTCGCCGCGCTGGCCGAGGCGGATGCCTGAGCCATGAGTCCACTGGTCGAGCTCAACCTGACCCTGATCCTGTTCCTGCCGTGGTTCGCGATCCTGTCGCTGCTGTACTGGTGGTTTCCGCGCCGGCCGCGCCACGCCGCACGCATCGCCTACGACATCGCCGGGCTGGCCTTGTCAGTCGCGGCCTTCGTCGCCAGCGTGCACTGGTCGCATGCCAACGCCGATCCGCAGTACGGGAAGATGTGGCAGCAGATCCTTGCGACCGCCCTGGGCTATGGCGTGTTCCTGGCATCGCTGACGCTGGCATTCGCGATCCGGGCCCTGTGGCTGGGTGACCGCCAGCCTGCATCGCGGGGCTGAATCGCCGTTCCGGAATTGGTAACGGTGCACAACACCGCAACGCGGATTTTGTGATCCTGACGCCGCCAAGCCCCAGCCCCAGCCCCAGCCCCAGCGCCGGTTCCGTCATGTCTGCCAGCCCCGCCCGCTCCACGCATACGCTCGAAGCCGGTCGCCAGGCGTCGCTGGACAGCTATGCCATCGTCGACACGGCGCCGGAGCGCGCCTACGACGACATCGCCAGCCTCGCCTGCGCCATCTGCGCCACGTCGGCGGCGGCGATCACGCTGGTCGACCGCGAGCGGCAATGGTTCAAGTCCAGCATCGGCCTGGAACACAGCGAGACGCCGCGCAGCGAATCGATCTGCGCGGTGGCGATCCGTACCCCGCATGAACTGCTCGAAGTGCGCGACGTGCTGGCCAATCCCAACATTCCCATGCGGCCGACGGACCGCGATGGAGCGCTGCTGCGCTTCTACGCGGGCATGCCGATCCTCGCCGCAGACGGGCAGGCATTGGGGACGGTCTGCGTATTCGACAACGAGCCGCGCACGCTCACGCGCGCGCAGCGCGAGGCACTCGGGGCGCTGGCGCGGCAGACGCAGCACCTGCTCGAATTGCGCCGCTATGCGATGCAACAGCAGCGCCTGCTGCACGAACGCGACACGGTCGCGCGCAAGCTCGAGCACGATCGCGCCGACCTGCAGCGCCGCCACGACGACCTCGTCCATGTCGCCAGCCACGATCCGCTGACCGGCCTGCTCAATCGCGCAGCGCTGGAAAAGTTGCGCCATCGGCCCGAGGCGATGCAGCGGCTGGAAGCGGCAGGCTATGCGTTGAGCGTGGTCGACATCGACCACTTCAAGCAGGTCAATGATCGCTATGGCCACCTGTTAGGCGATCGCGCCTTGCGCGCGGTCGCCGAGGTGATTTCGTCGTGCATCCGTCACGGCGACCTCGCGGTGCGCTACGGCGGCGAGGAATTCCTGCTGGTATTGCCGGCCACGCCGTTGTCGGGCGCGTTCGAGGTCGCCGAACGGATCCGCACGCAGATGTCGACCCTGGCGCTGCCGTTTCAGGTGACGGTGTCGATCGGCGTGGCTGGCGGCGATCCGCAACTCGATACGCCCGAGCAGGTCTTCGATCGCGCCGACCAGGCGCTATATCGGGCCAAGGCGAGCGGCCGCGATCGCGTCATCGCCGACAACACTTCGCGCGTCTGAGGATCGATCAGTCCCAGTCGTTCGGCGCCACGCCTTTTTCCGGGTGGTGCATCTTGACCACGCAGAAACGCTGCCCGGTCGGGGCCTCCATCAACCACCAGCGCTTGACGAAGCCGATGCGCTTGGCGCCGAGCTTTTCCAGCCGGTCGGCTTCGGCATCGATGTCGTCGCTTTCGATGTCCAGGTGCACGCGCGAAGGATGCTCGACCTGCTGCACCTCGATGTGGAGATCGCCAGGACCGTCCTTGAGCTGCGCGTAGATGCCGTCGCCCGCATCCGGGTCGATCACCGGCAGGCCCAGGGCCTCGCTCCAGAATTCCGCCGCGCCAGCGAGATCGTCGGTCTGGCAATCGATGATGAAACCGGCAAGGCGGCTGCGATGGGCCATCTGTTGCTCTCCGTGGGGTGGGCCGCGGCCCTCCCTCCTGGCGGCGATAAAAAAAGGTGGGCCAGGGCCCACCCTACGTCGTTATTGCGCGCGCGCGAGATCGTCCAGCATCGCCTTGAGGAAGCGCGCCGCTTCGCCGCCCGTGCAGGCGCGATGGTCGAAGGTGACCGATAGCGGTATCACCTTGTGCGACTCGAAGCCGCCGATCACCGGCGTGATCTGGTGGCGACCGCGGCCAGCGGCGACGATCGCGACCGTCGGCGGCACCACGATCGGCGTCGCGTAGCGCCCGGCGAACATGCCGAAGTTCGACAGCGAGATCGTGTAGCCGCTGAGTTCCGAGGTCGGGATGCTGCGGTCCTCGACCTGCAGGCGCAGTCGATTGATGCTCTCGCGCACGCCGCGTGCGTCGAGCATGTCGGCATTGCGCAACGCAGGCACGAACAGACCATCGTCGGTATCGACCGCGATGCCGATGTCGACGTGCGGATGCAGGGTGCGCATCAACTTGTCGCCGTCGAACCAGGCGTTGAGCGCAGGCACCGCTTGCGCAGCCCGGACGATCGCGCGCACCAGCCGACCGGTGAGGTCGTTGCCCGGCGTCCAGGCATGGATGTCGGCATCGTCGCTGAGCGTGGTCGGGACGACCTTGGCGTGCGCATCGGCCATGACCCGCGCCATGTTGCGGCGCACGCCCTTGAGTTGCTCGGGCTGGCCGGAGGCCGACACCGAAGGCGACTGCGTGCGCATGGGTTTTCCGGACGCCGACAACTGGGTCCGGCCCTGGTTCGGGGCGGAGGCCGCGTGGCTACGATCGCTTCCACCATGCACCGGGAATGCCTCGCGGCCGGCGGCCGCCGCGCCGCTCTTGGCGGAACCATCGGCCGCCGCGCGCTTGACGTCGTCCATCGTCACCACGCCATCGGCGCCGCTACCGCGCACGCGCGACAGGTCGACGCCCAACTTGCGCGCCTGCGCGCGTACTGCCGGCATCGCCTTGATGCCGCCGACCGCCACCGCCTGCTCGCTGCGCACCGCATCGGACGACTGCATCGCGCCGACCACGGTGCCGCTGTCCTCGCGTACCGCTTCGGTCTTGGTGCCTGCTTCGCCCTTCGGCGCTGGCGTGCCGGCATCACTGATGGCGCCGCCGTCGTCGGAGGCGACCACCTTGGCGTTGTTGTCAGGCGCCGTGCTACCCACGCTTTTCGCCGGCGGCGGACCGTGATGGTGCCCCGTGTCCTGGCCCGCGGCACGCTGCGGCAGACTCGGGTCGATCTCGAATTCCGCCAGCACGCTGCCGGTCTCGATCACGTCGCCGTCGCCACCAGCCAGCGACAGCACCTTGCCGGAGAACGGCGAAGGCACTTCGACCACGGCCTTGGCGGTTTCCATCGACACCAGCGGCTCGTCGAGCTTGATGGTGTCGCCGACCTTGACGAACCATTCGACGATGGTCGCGTCGGGCAGGCCCTCGCCGAGGTCGGGCAGGTGGAAGGATTGTTTGTCGGCCATGTCAGTTCCCGTCGGTGTTGCCGTCATCGATGATCTTGAGCGCGTGCGTCGGAATCCAGCCGCTCGCGCCATGTGCCTCGCCTTTCTGGATCTTTTCCGCCCACCACCAGTCTGCCATCTCGCGGTGCAGGACGAGGAGGTCGCCGACATCGGCATCGAGCTCGCGCGTGTCGTACTCGGTGTGCGCGGTCGCTTCGCCCTGCTCGCGGTCGAACAGCACCCACGGAATCCAGCCACCGAGTCCGTTGGCCAGCGTCGTCCAGACGAACTGCGGCCAGGTGTCATCGCGGTCGCCGAGCGTCACCTCGTCGCCCGGTGCCACCTGGATCGGTGGCCGGTCCGGTGCCCGATGCTCGGCGATGACGCGCGCGCGCTTCATGCCCAGACGTCGTTGCGCGCGGTGAGCGCACCGCCCGCATCGCCGGTGTTGACGACGCCGCGCGGCTCGATGATCAGCGCATGGCACTCATCCGTGGCGCGCGTGATGTGCTCGACGCCGCGCGGCACGACCAGCATCTCGCCCTCGCGGATGGTCACGTCGCGGTCGCGGAAGCCGACCTGCATTTCGCCCTTCACCACCATGAAGACCTCGTCCGTGTCCTCGTGCCGGTGCCAGACGAACTCGCCCTGCAGCTTGACGAGCTTGAACTGGTAGTCGTTCATCTCGGCCACGACGCGCGGCGACCAGTGCTCCGGGAACTGCGACAGCTTCTGCGCAAGATTGATGACGTCGGCGGCCATGCGATCCTCGTGCTCAGCCCGCGGCCAGTGCCTTCTTCGCCGCGGCCACGATCTTGGCGACGCTCGGCAGGTATTTCATCTCCAGCCGGAACAGCGGGATGTGCGTGTCGTAACCGGTCACGCGCTGCACCGGTGCGCGCAGGTCGAACATCGACTCCTCGGCCAGGCGCGCGGCGATTTCGGCGCCGAAACCGGCGGTCTTCGGCGCCTCGTGCACGATCACGCAGCGCCCGGTCTTGGCTACCGATTCGGCGATGGTGGCGAAGTCGAGCGGCCGCAGCGTCGCGACATCGATCACCTCGGCACTGATGCCTTCGCCGGCCAGCGCGTCAGCCGCTTCCAACGTTTCCTTGACCTGCGCGCCCCAGGTCACCAGCGTCACGTCGCTGCCGTCGCGCAGCACATAGCAGACATCGAGCGGCAGCGCCTCGCCGTCGTCGGCGACGATCTCCTTGTACTGGCGATAGATGCGCTTGGGTTCGAAGAAGATCACCGGGTCCGGATCGCGGATCGCCGCCAGCAGCAGGCCGTAGGCGCGAGCGGGCGAGGAGGGCATGACGACGCGCAGTCCGGGCACGTTGGTGAAGATCGATTCGTTCGCTTCGGAATGGTGCTCGGGCGCGCGGATGCCGCCGCCCCACGGCACGCGCAGCACCATCGGGCAGGTCAGCCGGCCGCGCGTGCGATAACGGAAGCGCGCGGCGTGGCAGATGATGTGATCGACCATCGGATACATGAAACCGTCGAACTGCGCCTCGGCTACCGGCTTCATGCCCTGCGAGGCGAGGCCGACCGTCAGGCCGGCGATCGTGGTCTCGTCGAGCGGCGTATCGAGCACGCGCTCGGAACCGAACGTCGCCTGCAGACCGGCGGTGGCGCGGAACACGCCGCCGTTGACGCCGACGTCCTCGCCGAGCACCACGACGCTCGCATCGTGGCGCATCTCGTAGGCGAGCGCCTGCGTGATCGCCTCGATCAGTGTGATGGCAGTGGGCGCTTTCGCGGTCAGGACTTCGGCTTCGCGTGGCGGAGCCGAGGTTTCTTCCGGGGCGGTCGCGGAATGGTTATCAGCGTTCATGCGCGTTTCTCCAGCGCGATGGCTGCGGCGCGTTGTTCGAGCAGGTCCGGTGGCGGATCGGCGTAGAGGTAGTCGAACATCGCCTCGACCGGCTGCACCGGTGTCTCCAGGTAAGCATTGATCTCGACGTCGACCTGCTTGCCGCACTCTTCCACCCACGCCGCTTCCTGCTTTTCGCTCCACAGCTTGTGCGACGTGAGCCACGTGCGCAGGCGCGGGATCGGGTCGCGCGCCCAGGCGTCCTTCACTTCCTGTTCGCCGCGATAGCGGCGTGCGTCGTCGGCGGTGGTGTGGTCGTGCAGGCGGTAGGTCATGAACTCGATCACGCTGCCGCCTTCGCCCTTGCGCGCGTGCTCCATGGCGCGGCGCATGCCTTCCATCACCGCCACCAGGTCATTGCCGTCGACCTGCAAGCAGTGCAGGCCGCCGGCGATGCCCTTCTGCGCCAGCGTCTTAGCGCCGGTCTGCGCCGAGCGCGGCACCGAGATCGCCCAGCCGTTGTTGATGATGCATTGCACGAACGGCAGCTTGTAGGCGCCGGCGGAATTGATCGCCGCATAGGTGTCGGTCTTGGAACTGCCGCCGTCGCCGCAGCAGGTCACCGCCACGCGCGGCTCTTTGCGCAGCTTGAACGCGAGCGCCGCGCCGGCCGCATGCAGGCACTGCGTCGCGATCGGCACGCACCACGAGTAGTCGTGCTTCGGCCCGGAGAAATCGTTGCCGCGCTCGTCGCCGCCCCAGTACAGCAGGATCTCGCGCGGCTTCACGCCGCGCACGATCTGCGCGCCGTACTCGCGGTAGCTCGGCGCGAACACGTCCTCCGGCCGCATCGAGGCGCCGATGCCGACGTGCGTGGCCTCATGGCCCAGGGACGAGGCGTAGGTGCCGAGCTTGCCGGTGCGCTGCAGCGCGATCGCCTTGGTGTCGAAGGTGCGCACGTACAGCATCTGCTTGAACAGCGGCAGCAGCACCTGGGCATCGCGGAAGGCGTGCGGCAGCTCGGCGGCGAGCTTGCCGTCCGGGCCGAGGTATTGCAGGTATTCGATCTCGAAGGTCGCGGCGACGGTCATGGGGCGGTCTTCATCGGCGTCTGAGGCTGCCGATGATACCCGCAGCGTTCAAAAGGATCGTTGCGCGGTGCAACGCGTCCCGACGCTCATAAAAAAGAGCGCGGCTTCCGCCGCGCTCCTTGGGTCACAACCGTAGCGCGAGTTCAGAACCCCGTCACGCCAATGACCCGCACGCGCTGCCGCGCCGAATTGTTCCCATTCACCGGATCGATCGCTCCCGAAGCCACGCCGGCCCTAAAAGAGATGTACGGCTTTCGCAAGCTGCCTGGATTGGCCAGCGTCAGAGTGAAATCGGCATTTCCGATCGCAGCCGAGCCCGACAGGGTGTCGCAAAAAATACCGAAGGTTGGGTTGGCGGATAGATGGCAATCCCAACCCGGAGGCTGTGCGAACTGAACGCTTTCGCGCGGGACATCGATTTCTATCACTACGGAGGGAAGAGGCGCGGCCATGGGACCCGCATTAGTGAGCCGGGCGGTGTAGGTCGCGCTGGTCGTTGTGCGATACATGAACCGGGGCCCCGACCATGAGAAGCCGAGATCTGCAGTAGCCTGCACACCCATCGAGGCAGTCGCGTCGTTGTCGCCCTCGTCAGGATCTGGCGTCTGCGCGGTGGCGAGCACTGCGAAGTTGATTGCATTGCCGGCCTCGCTCGCAGGCGCGGCCGCTGTCAGCTGGAACGCGGCCGATGCTGCGTTCGCCAGGGCGTCCGCCGAGCAGGCGACGACAGTCGTACCGCTGGCCACGGTCGGTGTGTCGCAGGTCCAGCCTATGGGTGCGGATACGGCGAGGTCGGCGAGTTCTGCATCGAATGCGAAGCCAACGCCTGGGAACGCGGCCGCGTGCGGCCCGTCGTTGGTCACCGTGGCGTTGAACGTCATCGAGGCGCCCGGTGCCACGTCGGCTGGCGTCGCACTGGCAGTGACGGCCAGGTCGGCACTCGATACCGCGAAGTACGCGATCGCGGGATCGTGATCCGACAATCGCGATGGCGAGTTCGCATCGTTGCGGTTTATTTCCGGGAAATCGGCATTGATGCGCGCATGGTCGAGACTAAAGTCACCAGCCGCCGTACCCAGCGCCTGGTTGATCAGCACGTGGTCCAGCGACTGCGCATTGCCGTCGAACACGAACGAGTAGCGCTGGTCGGCCGGTTCCTCGACGAACAGGTTCATGAGGTCGGGATCGACCAGGTCGACGCCGTCGCCGGCCACCGCGGTCTGGTTGTCGGGCGTCGGCGTGCCGGTGACGACGTTCATCGAATCGCCATAGCCATCGTTGAACTCGAACGCGTTGAAGTCGCCGAGCACGGTGATGTTGCGATCCGGATCAGCGGTTTGCAGCGCCTGGATCTGGTTGGCCAGGTACTCGGCCTGCCGCTGCCGTTTCGCGCGCACGCGCACGCCGCCTGCGGTGTCGTCCTCGGCGCCGTTGAGCGAGCGCTGGTGGACGACGATCACGGTGATCGGGAACGTGCGGCCGTCGGCATAGTTCACCACCGCATCGAGCTGCAGCGGCGGGCGGTCGTTGAGCAGGCTGCTGCCGCCGGCCGGCTCGGTCCACATCTCGTCCTTGCCGAGCTGGGTGACCGCATCGACGTCGATGCGGTCGATGCCGGCGGCGACTTCGCCCGACTTCACCAGGAAACCGACGTCGATGCCGCCGATATCGTTGCCTTCCTGCAGGAACGCGACGTATTCCGGATTCGGCTGGCTGGCGGCCACGGCGTCGTCGTTGATCTTGCTGGCGAGCGCCTGCAGCGTGGTCAGGTTCTCGATTTCCACCACGCCGAGGATGTCGGGCGTGTTGAGGAAGTTGCGGATCGCCAGCGAGCCCTTGTTGAGGCGGTTGGTGAACGCTGCCGCGGTCAGCACCGGGTCATCGGTGGCCGGATCATTGACCGTGTCGAAGAAGCGCTCGACGTTGTAGCTGGCGACGGTGAACTCGTCGGCCGTTGGCAGGCGTGCGGCCGACGGCGTCGGTGCCGGCGTGATCGTCGGCGTGACGGCGGGATCGGGCACGATCGTGTAGCGGCGGAAGCCATAGTCGAGCGGGCCGACGAAATTGGTCAGCTGTTGGCCGACCGCGACGTCCAGCGGTGCGCCGCCGATGCCGCGGCTGACGACGGTCAGCAGTTCCGGGTTGAAGTCCCACTGCGGGATCGGCGGGATGCTGCCGCCGGCAGGGGGGGCGTCGGGACGCTGGATGCCGGGCTCGCGGAACGGCCGCGGCGTACCGGTCACCACGATATTGAAGATGCCGTTGGTGGTGCCGGTGGCGTTGGGCTCGCTGGTGGAACCGCCGGTCGGCGCGACGACGGTGAAGCTGTCGGCCGTCACGCGCATGCCTTCGAGCGGCTCGAGCTGGTCGAGCGCGCCGGCGGGATCCAGGAGCGTCGGCGTCAGCACGACCGGTGCCGGCAGCGCATTGCCGATCGTCAGCAGGTTCACTGACACCGTGCCGCCGAGCTCGGTCAACGGAAGCTGGCCGAGGTCCGCTGCCGGGATGAACTCGACCACCGAACCGGACACCTGCACGCGGTTGCCGACTGCGGCGTTTGCCGGCGGCGCGGAGCTCGTGAACACGAACACGCCCTGTGAGGTGGCATCGTTGCCGTCGCCTTCGCCGTCGGCGCTCTGCAGGAAGAAGCCGTTGCTCTTGCGGCCGGTGACGATGCCTTCGGTGGTGACGGCCTGGCCCACGAGCGGTGACATCGCGCCGGCGCCCTGGATGGCGTGGATTGGCGCGATGACGACGTCGTCGTTGTTGATCGTGCCGAGGCCCTGCACGTCGCCCGTGACCGCGCCGACGACGTTGCCGACATCGACCGAGAAGGTTTCGTTGGCCTCGGTCTCCGTGTCGCCATTGACGTCGATGCTGACGGTGACAGAAGTGGCGCCTTCGGCGATCGTGGCGCTAGAGGTTGCGGCAACGTAGTCGGAACCTGCGTTCGCGGATCCATCGGCCGTGGCGTAATCGAAGCTCACGCCGCCCGGGCCGGCCGGCTGAGTCAGGGAAACCGTAAACAGAAACGGCGTGGTGCCGCTGTCGCCTTCGGCTGCGCTGGTGTCGGAGATCGAGAGGACGGGATCGGTGCCACCGCCCTCGCCATCCGGAGTGATCGAGAGGTCATCGATCGACAGGCCATGGTCGGCGCCGGTTTGGTCCGGGTCGGCCCAGCGCAGCATGATTTCGGTGCCGGCCGGGATGCTCAGACCGGTGATCGTCGCGGACAGCGTGGTGCGATTGGCGGCCGCGTTGCCATCGAGCGCGGCAGCGGCGCCGCCGGTGACCGGGCTGGTGAAATCGAGCGCGGCGACCGCGGTGCCGGCCGACTGGAACTCCGCCAGCGCGCCGGTGACCGTGGGGCTGCCGACGAGATACGAAAACGCGACGGTCTGCGCGGCGGCGGCGCTGTTGCGCCACTGCTCACCGGCGTAGCTGATCGTCAGCGACGTGATCGTGGCCCCGGTGTTGTTCTGCAGGCGCACGCCCCAGAACAGGTTGCCGACGGCCGCGTTGCCCGAGCCGAGCGAGCCGAGCGCGCGGTCGCTGCCGGTGCCGGTGCCGTAGCTGTAAAGGTTGCCGGCATTGCTCGAGCCGTCGTTGGCGACGATCGTCGTGCCGGTGCCGACGCGCGCATGGAACCAGCCTGGCAGTGTCGAGTCGTTGGTCCAGGTGGCCGAACCGCTAGCGGACAGCGCATTGAAATCCTGCGTCACCGGTGCGCCGAGCGTGGTCAGGTTTACTTGCGCGTTTGCGGCGAGTGCGCCGCACGACAACATCAACCCCAGCGCCAAACGGCGCGCGAACATGGTCATCAACGACTCCCCAGAGATGCGCCGCGAGCTCCTGCCGCGGGACGGCGGAGTGTGCCGCACGCAAATTGCGATTGCATGACTTCGGTGGAGTGGGCGCTTCGGGCGGTCGATCCGGTAGCCTTATGTCGTTCCCGCGTCCGCAACTCGCCCAATGGCCTGGGTCGCGGCCCCCCTATCAGCAGCCCGCAAGGACTGGATTGCAGCGATGCGCTCTTCGGTCAAAGTCGTGTTAGTCGCACTCACGGCAGGCCTGCTCGGCTTGTTCGCCAGCCTTGCGCTCAACGGCCCCGGCCCGCTGCTGCGCAGCGAACTTGGCCAGCGCGCGCTGCAAGGCGTGCTTGCATCGACTGCGCCCGACCTTGCCGACAACACGCGCGTTGCCCGGCGCGGCGAACCCGTGGAAGTCCTGTCGCTGATCGATCTGGAGGGCAAGCGGGTCGCCCTGCCGACCGCGTTCGCAGGCCGGCCGCTGCTGATCAATGTGTGGGCCAGCTGGTGCGGCCCCTGTATCCAGGAAATGCCAGAACTGGATCGCTACTCCATCCAACAGGCAGATAACGGCACGCAAGTGGTCGGGATCGCGCTGGATGACGAGGCGGCGGTACGCACTTTCCTGAAACGGGTGCCGATCGGCTACCCGGTTCTGCTCGACACGCCGGGCCCGGCGGATGCCGGAGTGCGCCTAGGCAATCCGAAGGGCGTCCTGCCGTATTCGGTGCTGATCAGCGCTGACGGCCGCCTGTTGAAACAACGCATTGGGCCCTTTGCCACCGGGGAAATCGAGTCATGGGTTGGAAAACAGCCCGGGACTTAGAGTCGCCACTCAAACAAACGCTTAAATTCAGCCAACGTCGGCGATCTGGACAGTAATCGTGGCTTGCGCCAGACTGGCGGTCCGATTTTGTCGATGCTTCCCCGACCTGCGCATGCCCAAGCTCCTGGTCCTCAACGGCCCGAACCTCAACCTGCTCGGCACGCGCGAGCCGGAGATCTATGGCAGCGCCACGCTGGCGGAGATCGATGCCGACCTGACGGAGCGAGCAGCGGCGGCCGGTCACGGCCTCGAATCCTTCCAGTCGAATGCCGAACACGTGCTGGTCGAACGGGTGCAGGCAGCGCGCGACGACGGCACGGCTTTCATCCTGGTGAACCCGGCCGGCTTCACCCACACCTCGGTGGCGCTGCGCGACGCGCTGGCGGCCGTGGCCATCCCTTTCATCGAAGTGCACCTGTCCAACCCGCATGCCCGCGAACCGTTCCGCCGCACCAGCTATTTCAGCGACCTCGCGCTCGGCGTCGTCGCCGGATTCGGCCCGCTCAGTTACGGCCTGGCGCTGGCGGCGGCGATCCGTCACCTCGAATCGCGTCCCTGAAGCTTTTTCCCGCCTGCGTCCAGGCGACAGACAACCCGAGACCCCGAGATGGACCTGAGAAAAATCAAGAAGCTCATCGACCTGCTCGAAGAATCCAATCTCGCCGAGATCGAGATCAAGGAAGGCGAGGAATCGGTGCGATTGGCCCGAACACCGCGTGGAAGTTACGCACCTGCGCAGATGGTGTACGCGCCCGCGGCAGGCGACGCGCACGCGCGTCCCGCCACCGCGATGCCGCTGCAGTCACCCGTCGATGCCGCTACCGGCGGAGCCCGGTCGGCCGCCGAACCTTCGCATGCGGGACCGGCGCTGCCTGACGGCCACGTCGTGCCCGCACCGATGGTCGGCACGTTCTATACCTCGCCCAGTCCCGACAAGCCGGCCTTCGTCACCGTCGGCCAGGCAGTCAAGGCCGGCGAGACGCTGGGCATCATCGAGGCGATGAAGATGTTCAACCCGATCGAGGCCGACATCTCCGGCACCGTGCTGGCGATCCTGTGCGAGAGCGGCCAGCCGGTCGAATTCGACCAGCCGCTGTTCGTGATCGGCTGAGTCCTCAGACTCCGCTCCGCTACGCCAGAACGGGATCCTCCATGCTCGATAAAGTCGTCATCGCCAACCGCGGGGAAATCGCGCTGCGCATCCTGCGCGCGTGCCACGCGCTCGGCATCCGCACGGTCGCGGTGCATTCCACCGTCGACCGCAACCTCAAGCACGTGGCGATGGCCGACGAATCGGTCTGCATCGGTCCGGCGCCATCGGCCGACAGCTACCTCAACATGGCTTCGCTGATCGCCGCGGCGGAAGTCACCGACGCGCAGGCGATCCATCCCGGCTACGGCTTCCTCAGCGAGAACGCCGATTTCGCCGAGCGCGTCGAGCAATCCGGTTTCATCTTCATCGGTCCGAAACCGGACACGATCCGCCTCATGGGAGACAAGGTCGAGGCGATCCGCGCGATGAAGGAAGCCGGCGTGCCGTGCGTGCCCGGCAGCGGCGGCCCGCTCGACGACGACAACGCCACCAACATCGGCATCGCTCGCGAGATCGGCTATCCGGTCATCGTCAAGGCGGCCGGTGGCGGCGGCGGCCGCGGCATGCGCGTGGTGCATACCGAGGCGCACCTTGCCAACGCCATCGCGACGACCAAGCAGGAAGCCAAGGCCGCGTTCGGCAACGACATGGTCTACATGGAGAAATTCCTCGAGAACCCGCGCCACATCGAGATCCAGGTGCTGGCCGACGGGCAGGGCAACGCGATCCACCTCGGCGAACGCGATTGTTCGATGCAGCGCCGCCACCAGAAAGTGGTCGAGGAAGCGCCCGCGCCCGGCATCACGCCCGAGCAGCGCGCCGCGATCGGCAAGGTCTGCGTCGAGGCCTGCATCCGCATCGACTATCGCGGCGCCGGCACGTTCGAGTTCCTGTACGAGGACGGTCGTTTCTACTTCATCGAGATGAACACCCGCATCCAGGTCGAGCATCCGGTTACCGAGATGATCACCGGCATCGACCTGGTGCGCGAGCAGCTGATGATCGCGGCCGGCCACAAGCTATCGTTCACGCAGGACGACATCGTGCTGCAGGGCCATGCCATCGAATGCCGCATCAACGCCGAAGATCCCGATACGTTCATGCCATCGCCCGGCCTGATCCAGCATTTCCATGCTCCCGGCGGACCCGGCGTGCGCGTCGATTCGCACATCTATGAAGGTTACCGGGTGCCGGCGAACTACGACTCGATGATCGGCAAGCTGATCGTGCACGGCGCCGACCGCGAGCAGGCCATCTGCCGCATGCGCGTTGCGCTGTCGGAGATGGTCGTCGACGGCATCAGGACCAACGTGGCCTTGCAGCAGCGCATCCTCGCCGATATCGGCTTCCAACAGGGCGGGCAGAACATCCACTACCTGGAAAAGCGGCTCGCGGAGCGGAAGGACAAGGCCATCGGCCTCGGCTGAGTCGTGGATCGTGGATGCGGACGCGGACGCGCGTCACGCGGGGGCTCTGCAGGCGCGTAGGATGCGGAAAGACGCGGTGTCGTTCGCGATCGATGTGCGCGCTGCGCTTGGTCGAATCCTACGGAGGCAGTGCGATGACCGAGGGATCTTCCCGGCAACATCACCGTCGCGCCGCCAGGAACCAGCTCGACCAAACCGTAGTCGGCATCGAGCTGACCCTGATCAGCATCATCCAGGGCCTGGCATTGGGCGTGCTCGTGGCGGCGGCGATCGCGCCGCTGGTCGAATGGCAATGGCAGGTCTGGCCCTACCTCGCGACCGGCTTGCTGGTGATCCTGATCTTCTGGTCGCGCTCGCTGATCCACACGCTGTCGTTCATCGGCTGGCCGCTGGAATTCGGACACACTTTCATCTACTTCGGCGCGACGCTCATCGAGGCGGTCGCCTTGAGCCAGGCGGCGAACCCGGAGCGGTGGTTTGCGCTCAATGCCTTGTACGCGGCTGCGGTCTGGGGGCTGTACGCCTATGACCTGCACGTGGTACGGCGCCATGCGGACGACTTCACCACGCCTGGCGAGCGCGCGCTGCTGGACGACATCGTGCGCGACCAGCAACTCAACATCCGGTGGTTGATGCCGATGGCGGTCGCGTTCCAGGGCCTGTCCTGGTGGCTCGTGCATGCGTACCCGCGCACGATGATCGCCGGAGGCTGGCACCTGCTGCTGATCGCGCTGACGCTTCTATTCAGCCTCAACTATCTGCATGGCGGCGTACGACTGCTGCGGCGGCGACAGGATTGGATCGTCGAGCGCGATACGCAGGAAAGGCAGGATGCGTGACCACATTGTGCGGCTTGGCCATGGTCGGTCCGCGACGCCGCTGGCCATGCGAATCCGGGATACCCGGAGCTGCGTTCACAGGCCGACCTGGCAAGCACCGTATATTTGCTCCGGGGTGCACTCTGTCTCGGTCGACCCTGCGTGCAAGCTCTCCTTACGCAAGGGTTGTCTCCGACTGGAACCACAAACCAAGAACCAACAACCGTCTCTTCGCATGGAGTGAAAGCGATGCTTCCTCGAAACCGTGTCGTGCTGTCGGTGTGCGGGCTGCTTCTGATAGGCGGCGCGATCGCCGCCGATAAAAACACTGCAAGAACTCCTGCGGTCAACGCCGCGGTTTCGGCATCGCAACCGGTGCGGCTCTGGTCCGCGGCAGGCGGAACGGTGGATGTGCGCTGGAACCGCGATCTTGCGCGCGACCTCGGCATCCGCATCGCACCCGCGCAGCATGCGGCCGATGCGCGCAACAACGTTGGCGACCGGTTCGCATTGAAGGATGCCGGTACGCTGCAGTTCCGCGTCAACAATGGTTACTTCGGCGGATTCGGCACCGGCGTGTTGCAGGCGCGCGGCGGCTACATGCTCGAACTCGCGGACGGGCCGATCGCGCTCACTGATTTCCGCCTGGTGCCGCGCGCTGCATCGGCGAAATCCGGGTCCTCGGCCGTGACACGTCTCGACCTCGTCGGCGCCGATGGACAAGCGTGGTTCTACGTCGACCGCCTGATGCACGAGATGATCGAGCAGGACAGCGTGCTCGCGGTCCGTTCGTCGGACGTGCGCATCAGCGCACGGCTCGCGCGCCGGCTCGGTCGGCCGGCAGTCACCGGCTGGACGATCGCGGAACTTCAGCTGAGCGCGCGCGTGCAGCGGCAAGGCAGCGGTGCGATGGCCGTGGGCAGCGGCATCCATTGGCATGGCGATCCCGTGCCGGGCGGCGGCGTGTACGAGGCCGATCTGTTCATGCAGGAAATCACAGCGCAATACGTGCGCTGCCAGGGATGTAGCGGTGAGGACGGCAGCGGACGCCTCGCGGTCACGCCTTCTTCGACGTTGCGCAACAACGTCAATGCCGGCACCCGATCGGCGACCATTCCCGGCGACCCGCGCGGCACGAGCCGCGCGCTGTGGACGGCCAGCATCCCGTGGTACAGCAAGTTCTCGGGCGTGTTCCCGCCCTACAACAACGACCAGCATCCTTATCTGATCTGGAACATGTATCGCATCAACGCCGACGGCAGCATCGAGCAGATCGGCCGTTCCGGAGTGAAGCACGCGTTCCTGACCACCAACGGCGGGTGCCTGGACCCCGACGACCACGATTCGCACGTATTGGGTCGCGGTTGCGACGACACCTACAGCGTCAGCAACAACGACAACAACAACGCGCTCGGACCCCGTTCGGAAATCATCCCCGCCACCGGTCAGTGGGGCCGCTGCGGTTCGATGTTCGATACCAACTGCGACGGCATCGCCAACGCCGGCAGCGCCGATCCCTACTTCCAACGACTGACCGTGAACGAGGCGCAGATCGCCCCGACGCACAACCCCGGTGCCAGCTGGTTGTTCGAGTCCTGGTATGCCGCGCGCGAAGACATCGATATCTACAATTCGATGGCTTCGCTGGAGACATCGGCCCAATGGATCGGCGGCGTTTGGGAATTCGACAGCAGCGGCTACAAGCTGGGCGCGGCGATCGATCGATGGGTGAGTCCGGATCGCCCGGCCACGCCCGGTCGCAAGCCGACGTTGCCGTTGCAGCCGATGCAGTGGAACGAGGAACTGGTCGCCGATGGCAGCCATGCCAAGGTTGCCGTCAAGGTGAGCCGGCTGGGTGGCGGGCTGTGGCGTTACCACTACGCGGTGATGAATCTCGACTTCGCCTTCGTCTCGACGCAGGGTGCCGAACCGAACCTGCGCATCGTCGGCCAGCAGGGCTTCGATGGCTTCGAGATCGCCACTTCCGCGCCCGGCGCGGCGCAGGATCTCGCGTTCCGCGACGGCGACCTCACGGCCGCGAACAACTGGCAGGGCACGCAGGAGACCGGCAAAGTCAGGTGGAGCACCGGGTCGGGCGCGCCGACCAACAGCCTGGCTTGGGGCATGCTGTATTCGTTCTCGCTGACCTCGTCCGGTGCGCCCAGGCTCGGCACTGCGACCTTGTCCGCGGCCAACGCGGCCACGCCAGGCAGCTTTACCGTGAGGACGATCGTACCGGCGTCCATCCAGCCGGGTTGCCTGCCTCGCCACTGCGACTAGGTCTTCATGATCCGGCGGTTGCCGCATGGCTGCAGCCGCCGGCATGGCGCGATGCCTTCGCTCAAGGGCGCTGGAACGGACCGAATACCGGTGGCGTGGTCGTGCCGGTGCCGAGTTGGCATGTCGGCGGATTGCTGGAGGCGAACAACGCTGGCGTCGCCCACTCGGGATGGTCGATGAAGGGATTGCGATTGCCCTGGAAGCTGGAGACCACCTCGTTGCGCGCGCGTTCGGCGGCATCCGGCGGATCAGCCTGGTGCCAGGTGAGCAGGGTCGACATCAGGCCCATGTAGGCGGGCGATGCGCTGGTCGCCACGATCAGGCTGCGGTTGTCGGTGAGTTCCAGGTCCGGTTCCGACTGCCCGGTGTTGATGTCGTCGCCGCCTTCGTAGCGGATCGCCATGTACATCACCGCGCGCGCCATGTCGCCCTTGCGCTTGCCCCAGACCTCGAACGAGCCGCCATTGCCGTCGGGCGTCTGCACCCAGTTGGAATGGCCCGGATACGTGCCGGTACCGCCGCCGCTGCCGTTGTTGACTTCGGTCGGACGCTCGCCGCAGCCGCTGCTGCAATTCGCATACGGCTTGTTGCCGCGATCGGCGTTGTAGTTGGTGTCCGACAGATACAGCATGTGCGTGTCGGTGTAAGGCGAATACGGCAGGCCGAGGTCGCCGGTTGTGGTGCCGAAACCGAGCGAGTTCGGCCAGGTGTGCTCGCGGTTGTAGGTGATGCCGCTGCCGGTACCGGCGCGGTCGCTGCCCTTGGCGTAGCTGCGGTTCTTGTACACGTCGCGGATGCGCGCGGCATTGGCCGGATCCTCGTCGGCCATCTCGAGAATGGTCCAGGTGCTGGTGCCGCTGCCGCTGTACGGATACGCGGTATGGCCACGGATGGTCTGATGCAGCGAGCAGCGCAGCTGCGGTGCGCTGCTGGCGTTGACGCGGCCGTAGTAGCCGCCGCCGGCCGTCGCGATGGTGAAGCCGATGACGACATCGGCGGCCGGATGCGCGCCCTCGACGTCGGCGATCTTCAGTGCCTTGATCGACAATGTGCACTGCTGTCCGCCGCGCAGCGCCCGGTTGGTTGCCAAGGTGAAGGCCGTGCCCGCGGCCGGATGGGTCAGCGGAACCTTGCCCGACACCGCGCAGGTCAGGTTGAAGGCGCCCGCGAGCAGGGTCACCGGCTCGCTGAAGGTCACGCCCAGGTCGCCCGCGGCAGGGAAGCCCGAGGCGCCGTTGCTCGGAATGGTCGAGATGATCCGCGGCGCGGCGTTTCCAGGCGCGCCAAACGTCTGCGCGTTGTTGCAGCTGCCGAAGGTCTGTCCGGCCGACGCGGTCCAGGTGAACTCGGCATAGCCCGTGCCGTCGCCGCGCAACTGCAGTGAAGTGCCGGGCGCCGTCGAGTTGGTTTCGGACACCGGCAGGTTGCTGCTGCTCATGCCTGCGGCCGGGCCGTTGCTGGCGGTGATCGCGCCTTCGTAGCTCAGGAACTGCACCACCTGGCCGCTGCCGTCGACCAGCGCGATACCGTCGCTGCCGCCGTTCTGCAGGCCGTTGCTGGGATAGGCGACGGTGGCGATGCGGACGTTGCCGCCGCAGGCAACGACGCTGCCGGCCGGCAGCGGGTCGTCATCGTAGGTGCTGGCGCCGTTGTACAGGACGATGCGGTAGCCGCTCAGGCTCTCGCTTGCACTGGCCACGACCTCGATCGCCTCGCCGATGTCGCCGGCCGCGGTCGAATCGTCGTAGTGCACCTCGTTGATGAAGACTTCTGCCTGGGCGCTGCCGCAGGCGAGCAGGGCGAGGAATACGAGCGGGCGAGCGGCACGGGCGGCGAGCGACATCAGCGAATCCTTTCGAGACCGGCCCGGCAATCTAGCCGACGCAGATGAGAGCCGCCAACCGATGCCCTTGAAAGGCCCGGCGACGTGCCCATCTCGACTGCATCCCGGCACCGCCCGGGTTTTTGCCGTCCTCGGCGTTGGCACTCTCCTGCGGGGACTGCTAAACTCGCCGGCCGTTTCCCCAACTAATCAACCACTTACCGAGGTTGCTATGAATCTTAAGCCGCTCTATGACCGCGTCGTGGTCAAGCCCATCGAAGCCGACGAAGTGACCGCCGGCGGCATCGTCATCCCCGACACCGCGAAGGAAAAGTCCACCAAGGGCGAAGTCATCGCCATCGGCGGCGGCAAGGCGCTCGACAACGGCACGCTGCGCGCCCCGCTGGTGAAGGTCGGCGACAAGGTCATCTATGGCCAGTACGCCGGCAGCTCCTACAAGCAGGACGGCGTCGAATACAAGGTCATCAAGGAAGACGACATCCTCGCGATCCTCGGTTGATCGCGATCGTCAGCGCCTGACCCGTTCGTCTCCAAGACTGTCGTCTCTCAAGACTTTTCATCTTCCAAAGAATCAATGAGGTAATTCGCAATGGCTGCCAAGGAAATCCGTTTCGGCGAGGACTCGCGCGCGCGCATGCTGCGCGGTGTCAACACGCTCGCCAATGCCGTCAAGGCCACGCTCGGCCCGAAGGGCCGCAACGTCGTGCTCGAGAAGAGCTACGGCGCGCCGACGATCACCAAGGACGGCGTGTCCGTCGCCAAGGAGATCGAACTGGCCGACAGGTTCGAGAACATGGGCGCGCAGATGCTGAAGGAAGTCGCCTCCAAGACCTCCGACAACGCCGGTGACGGCACCACCACCGCCACCGTGCTGGCGCAGGCGATGATCCGCGACGGCATGAAGGGCGTCGCCGCCGGCATGAACCCGATGGACCTCAAGCGCGGCATCGACAAGGCGGTCACCGCCGCCGTCGCCGAGCTGAAGAAGCAGTCCAAGCCCACCGCTGACGACAAGGCAATCGCGCAGGTCGGCACGATCTCGGCGAACAGCGACGAGTCGATCGGCACGATCATCGCCGACGCGATGAAGAAGGTCGGCAAGGAAGGCGTGATCACCGTTGAAGAAGGTTCCGGCCTGGACAACGAACTCGACGTCGTCGAGGGCATGCAGTTCGACCGCGGCTACCTGTCGCCGTACTTCATCAACAACCAGCAGTCGATGTCGTCGGAGCTCGAAGACCCGTTCATCCTGCTGCACGACAAGAAGATCTCCAACGTCCGCGACCTGCTGCCCGTGCTCGAAGGCGTGGCCAAGTCCGGCAAGCCGCTGCTGATCGTCGCCGAGGAAGTCGAAGGCGAAGCGCTGGCGACGCTGGTGGTCAACACCATCCGCGGCATCGTCAAGGTCTGCGCGGTCAAGGCGCCGGGCTTCGGTGATCGTCGCAAGGCGATGCTCGAAGACATGGCGATCCTCACCGGCGGCACCGTGATCTCCGAGGAAGTCGGCCTGTCGCTCGAGAAGGCCACGATCAAGGACCTCGGCCGCGCCAAGAAGGTGCAGATCACCAAGGAAAACACCACGATCATCGACGGCGCGGGCGAGAGCTCGGGCATCGAAGGCCGCATCAAGCAGATCAAGGCGCAGATCGAGGACACCTCCTCGGACTACGACAAGGAGAAGCTGCAGGAGCGCGTCGCCAAGCTCGCCGGTGGCGTGGCCGTGATCAAGGTCGGTGCCTCGACCGAGATCGAGATGAAGGAAAAGAAGGCACGCGTGGAAGATGCGTTGCACGCCACGCGCGCAGCGGTCGAAGAAGGCGTGGTCCCGGGCGGCGGCGTTGCGCTGATCCGCGCGCTGCAGGCGCTGGGTGACCTGAAGGGCGCGAATGTCGACCAGAACCACGGCATCAACATCGCCAAGCGCGCGATGGAAGCGCCGCTGCGCGAGATCGTCGCCAATTGCGGCGAAGAGCCGAGCGTGGTGCTGAACAAGGTGGCCGAGGGCAAGGGCAACTACGGCTACAACGCGCAGACCGGCGAGTACGGCGACATGATCGCGTTCGGCATCCTCGACCCGACCAAGGTCACGCGCTCGGCGCTGCAGAACGCAGCCTCGATCGCCGGCCTGATGATCACCACCGAGGCGATGGTGGCAGAGGCGCCGAAGAAGGATTCGGCACCGGCGATGCCGGGCGGCGGCGGCATGGGCGGCATGGGCGACATGGATTTCTGATCCTGCTGCCCCCTCTCCCGCTTGCGGGAGAGGGACGGGGTGAGGGCTGCTTTGCTTCGCTTCGCACTTACGAAAAAGCCCCGCTGCTGCGGGGCTTTTTTTGTGCCGCTGCAAATGGTCGAGACCGGCGACGGGCGAGTAGTTGCCAAAACCCGCAACAAGGCACGTCGCGTTGAACTGTTTGCAGCCAACGCTTAGGCTGCCGGCAGTTCCGGCGCGCCGAAGCGTCACTCAGGATTTCAGTGATGCGGTTCTTCCAACCCTCGACCGACCGTGCCTGGCGGTCTGGCAGCGAGTTCCTGGCGCTTGCCGCGATCTACGTCCTGATCAATTTCGCGCTGACGCCGAACGGGCCTTACCCGGTGCAGTTCGACGATTTCTCGATGCTCGGAATGGGAGTCGCCGATCTGGGTTGGTGGTGGAAACGACCGGTGACGGCGAACTTGGTGTTCGCGATCGCCGAACTCGGCCGCGACTTCGCGTACTTCGTGCTCAACGCACTGACGGTGCTGACCGCGTGGCTGGTGCTGAGGTTTGCCGCACGCGTGTTCGAGATGGAGTTCCGCTGGTTGTTCGTCCTCGTCTTCGCCGTGCTGACCTTCAGCCACGCCGCTGCCTTCGAGCACGGAAGATATTTCGGACTGATGACCAACCTGATTTCGCACACCTTCGGCTTATGGACGCTGTTGCTGTTGTGGGACGGCTGGCAACGCGCCAGCAACAGGCATTGGCTGATCGCCGCACTGACGTACGCGCTTTCGGTCCTCGCCAAGGAGGACTTCATCCTCCCTCCGCTGGTGCTGATCGCGTATTTCTGGATGGAGCCGCATGCGGGCGGCGCGCTGTCGGAGCCTGGATCACGCCGCCGGGGTTTCCTGCTCACCTTCGCGTTCATCGCGATCGGCGCGGGCTCGCTGCTTTGGGGGGTGTTCGACAGGAATCCGTTCGTGTCCGGGCTGTTCTCGTCCGGCGGTGGCAACCGGCCTTACGCGGTGGATCTTGGCGCGTCGGCCTTGCTGCGGGCCTACTGGAAGCTGATCGCGGTCTTCGTCCCGGTATCGAGCGCGCTCGCAGGCATTGCTGGCGTGGTGGTCTGGGTGACCAAGCCGCACATGCGTCGGCAACTGGTCATGTACTTGGTAATGATCGCAGTGCTGGTGCTCCCTTACGCGCTGCTTCCCAATCGCCTGGCGGCTTACCGGATCTATGCGTGGTTGCCGTGGCTCGGTGCGATCACGGTCGTGGCTCTACAGTCGCTGGCCACGCGCCGCCTCGGCACGGATGCATCGACAGGTCGTGCCAGGCCGGCGTGGATCGGCGTGGCGTTGATCCTGGTATTGGGCGTGGCGTGGTTCAACCAAACGGCGCGGATGGAACTTGCACGCAGCTACCAGCAAGGGGAAGCCATCAACCGCAGGATCGTGCGCACCTTGGAAGAGTACCGTGCTGCCATCGCCGATGCGCCGGTGGTCGGCTTGCTTGGACTGGGCAAGGTGTCGCCTTGGTGCGCGAACGATGCGCTGTACGTGAACAACAGGCTCGGTTTCGACCATCGATGGATGATTTTTGTCGAGGCGCAGTCGCAGTGCTATTCGCAGCAGGTGCCCGACAGGAAAAAGCGGCGCGGCATCAACGTCTCCGTCGTGCCGGTACAGCGCCTGTGCGCGGCCGGATCGCTGCCGGTGCTTGATTTTGCCGCGGATGGTTCGGCGGTCCTCCGGCAGGCGAGGGACTGGTGCGAACCGGCGCGAGCCGCGAAAGGATAAACACCGGCATGCCGGTGGTCGCATGGCTGCTCACCCGATGCCGTGATGCCTGCCTTGGAATGGCCGGTAGAAAGCCCGCAATCGCTCGATGTCGGCGCGCATGTCGTCGCCGGGATGGAACAGCGGACCGATGCCGATCACCTTGTCGGGATAGTGCAGGTACACCGGCACGATCGGCACGTCGTTGGCCTTGGCGATCTTCCAGAAACCAATCTTCCAACGCGTCACCGGCTTGCGCGTGCCTTCGGGCGCGATGCCGTACCAGAGCCGGTCGGCATCGCGGAACTGTGCACTGGCTTGTTCGAGGACGGAGTGGTC